>DASWMI010000048.1:0-2684 GCA_036399835.1 Pyrinomonadaceae bacterium
GCATCGCGCAATACTTCGTTGGCAACGATGGGCCTGTCTTCTGGTTTCTGACCGACCACAACGCGCCGCACAAAAAGATCATCGCCGTTGACACGCGAGCGCCGGAGCAAAAGAACTGGAAGACGCTCGTACCCGAAGCGAAAGAGGCGCTCGATGATGTCAACGCGGTGGGCAATATGCTCGCCGCCTCTTATCTCAAGGACGCGCACACGCAGATTAAATTCTATGACCTCAAGGGGCGCTTCGTGCGCGAGGTCGAGCTACCGGGCATCGGCACGGCTGGAGGCTTTAACGGCAAGCGTAAAGAAAAAGAGACCTTCTATGCTTTTACCAGCTTTACCTCGCCGACGACCATCTATCGCTACGACCTCGCAACTGGCAAAAGCACTATCTTTCGCCAGCCGAAGGTTGATTTTAATCCCGACAATTACGAGACCACACAGGTCTTCTACAACAGCAAGGACGGGACGCGCGTTCCCATGTTCATCACGCACAAAAAGGGTCTCAAGCTAGACGGCAACAACCCCACGCTGCTCTATGCTTATGGCGGGTTCGACAGCTCCACTCTGCCGGGCTTTTCCATCGTCAATCTAGTTTGGATGGAGATGGGCGGCGTTTATGTTTCGGCCAACCTGCGCGGCGGCGGCGAGTACGGCAAAGAGTGGCACGAGGCCGGGATGAAGCTCAGAAAGCAGAACGTCTTCGACGACTTTATCGCCGCCGCCGAGTGGCTCATCAAAAACAGATACACTTCGACGCCCAGGCTTGCCATCTTCGGCGGCTCAAACGGCGGCCTGCTGGTCGGCGCGGCCATCACGCAGCGCCCGGAACTCTTTGGCGCGGCCATGCCAGCCGTCGGCGTGATGGACATGCTGCGCTTTCCCAAGTTCACCATCGGCGCGGCCTGGATCAACGAATACGGCGACCCGGATAATCCTGAAGAGTTCAAGAATCTCTACGCCTATTCGCCGCTTCACAATCTGAAGCCCGGGACCAAATATCCTGCCACGCTGATTACGACATCCGACCACGACGACCGCGTCTGGCCCGGCCATAGCTTCAAGTTTGCCGCCGCCATGCAGGAAGCCCAAGGTGGACCAGCGCCCGTCCTGATACGCATCGAGACCAAGTCGGGCCACGGCGCGGGCCGTCCAATCTCCAAGCTGATTGACGAGTACGCAGACCGCTGGAGCTTTCTCGTCCGCGAGCTACGAATGAGCCTGCCGGAGACGAAGAGCGAATAAAGTGACAGGTCACGGGTGACAGGTGACAAGTTAAAACTTGTTCCTGCCCGTCACCTGTCACCTGTCACCTATCACTTTATTATGAGCCTACAACTGCGACGAAAAACACACGAGTCCGTTGTCTATATTGACAGCGACAGCGCGCCGCGCATCATGCCTTCGGGCGAAGACTTCATCCTCGAAGATTTGCCCATCGGGACGCGCGTTATCTACTCCAACCCGCCGATCAAGGGGCTGCCCAACCGCGAAGCCGCCATCCGCTACGCGCTCAACCACCCGCTCGGGACAGAGCCGCTCTACGCGCAGCTTTATCCAGGGATGCGCGTCACGATTGCCGTTGATGACATCAGCCTGCCGCTGCCTCCGATGGCGACGCCGGACATTCGCCAGACGATGCTCGAAGTCCTGCTCGATCTGCTCGCGGCCAACGGCGTTGACGATGTGCATATCATCGTCGCCAACTCGCTTCATCGCCGTATGACGGACTGGGAGATGAAGCGTATGGTCGGCCCGGAGATTTTTGCGGAGTTTCATCCGGACCGCTTTTACAATCACGATGCCGAGTGGGAAGACGGACTTGTCACGCTCGGCGAGACCCGTCACAAAGAGCCTCTACGCATCAATCGCCGCTGCGCCGAAAGCGACCTCCTCATCTACGCCAATATCAATTTCGTCCCGATGGACGGCGGGCACAAATCCGTTGCCGTCGGTCTCTGCGATTACGAATCCCTGCGCGCTCATCACGAGCCGCAGACGATACGCGATTCCGACAGCTACATGGACCCGAAGCGCTCAGAGCTTAATCATAAGGTCGCGCGCTTGGGCCAACTTGTTGACGAGCAGCTCAATGTCTTTCATATCGAGACGGCGATTAACAACCGCATGTACAAGGGCAACATGGATTTTCTCCTCAAGAACGAGGACGACTTCACGGCCTTCGACCGCATGAAGTTCGAGGCCATGCGGATGACCATGAGCAAGCTGCCGCGCGCCGCACGCCGCAAGATGCTCCACGCCATGCCCTCGCAGTATGAACTCATCGCCTGTTTCGCAGGCAAGACGGATTTGGTCCACGAAAAGATTCTCGAAAAGAATTTTCAGCAGTACACCATCCCCGTGCGCGGACAGTGCGACATACTGATTACCGGCATCCCTGACATCTCGCCCTACAACGTCTACTCGATTTTGAACCCGCTTCTGGTCCAGGTCATGGCGCTCGGCTATCACTTCAATTTTTATCGCGGGAAACCGCTTTTGAAGAAGGGCGGCGTGCTCATTCTGCATCATCCCTGCTATGACGAGTTCGACCATAATCAGCATCCGAGCTATATAGAATTCTTCAATCGCCTGCTGCCCGAAACGCGCGACGCCTTTGTCCTGCGCGAGAAATACGAGCGCGAGTTTGCCACCAACCCCAGCTATATAGAGATGTACCGTCGC
>DASWMI010000049.1:0-27410 GCA_036399835.1 Pyrinomonadaceae bacterium
ACTCGTCTTCCTCTTCATAGGTCGAATAGAGATAGGGCGTGTGTGATTCAAACTCCGCGCCGCACGTGTCCACGCGCTTGTACACGGGGACGATGCCGAGACTCTTGCGCTGCGCGCGCACTTCATCCTCCGTGCGCTGCGTCAAATATGCGATGCGTCGATCCGACAAGCCGACTTCCTTAGCTTCGCGCAAAGCGTCGCTGGAAATTTCTTCGAGCGCACGCCCTTCGATGCGTTCCTGAATCAACATCACGTCTTGCAGTTGTTCGAGAAACCAGGGGTCTATGCGCGACAGGCGATGAATCTCTTCGATGGAGACGCCGTGCTGCAAGGCGTAGGTGATGTAAGAGAAGCGTTGCGAGTTGGGGCGCGCGAGTTTGCGCTGCAACTCGTCTGCGGGCACGTCTGCGAGGCGCAAAGGCTTCGTCGCTTCGAGCGAGCGCAAGCCTTTGAAGAGCGCTTCTTTGAACGTGCGGCCAATCGCCATCACTTCGCCGACAGACTTCATCTGCGTGCCGAGCACGTCAGTCGCTTCGCGGAATTTCTCAAAGTTCCACTTGGGGATTTTCGCCACCACGTAATCAATCGTCGGCTCGAAGCTGGCCGGAGTCTTCTGCGTGATGTCGTTGGGTATCTCGTCGAGCGTATAACCGATGGCGAGCTTGGCCGCAATCTTTGCAATCGGAAAGCCTGTCGCTTTTGAAGCCAGCGCCGAAGAACGGGAGACGCGCGGGTTCATCTCTATGATGCGTATCTCGCCGTTCTCCGGATTGACCGCGAACTGTATGTTCGAGCCGCCGGTCTCCACCCCGACCTTGCGTATCACCCGGATAGCCATGTCGCGCAAGCGTTGATACTCGACATCCGTCAGGGTCTGCGCCGGAGCGACTGTAATCGAATCGCCCGTGTGGACGCCCATCGGGTCAAAGTTTTCAATCGAGCAGATGATGACGACGTTATCCTTGAGGTCGCGCATCACCTCCAGCTCAAACTCTTTCCAGCCGAGGATGGATTCCTCTATCAGCACTTCATGGATGGGCGAGGCGGCCAGCCCCGTGCGCACTATCTCTTCAAACTCTTCGGGGTTGTAAGCGATGCCTCCGCCCGTCCCGCCGAGCGTGAAAGAGGGACGGATAATCGCCGGATAATCTGTCCGCTCGACCAGTTCGAGCGCCTCCGCCCACGAGCGCGCAAAGCCTCCGCGCGGCATAGGCAATCCCTCTTCATCCATCGCCTGCTTAAAGAGCCTGCGGTCTTCGGCAATCTTGACGGCCTCGCGCTTGGCCCCGATCATCTCCACGCCAAACTCTTCGAGCACGCCCGCGTCCGAAAGAGCCACGGCCAGATTCAAGGCCGTCTGCCCGCCCACGGTCGGCAGCAGCGCATCCGGCCTCTCGGCCCTGATGATGGCCTTCAAGGATTCAACCGTCAGCGGCTCGATGTAAGTCTTATCGGCGGTCTCAGGGTCCGTCATAATCGTCGCCGGATTGGAATTGACAAGAACGACCTCGTAGCCCTCCTGCCTCAGAGCCTTGCAAGCCTGCGTCCCCGAATAATCGAACTCGCAAGCCTGCCCGATGACGATTGGACCAGAACCGATGATGAGTATTTTATGTAGATCAGTGCGTTTAGGCATTTTTAATCTAAAGAAGAAGATGCGGACAATTATTTCCGGCTAACCCTTCATGCATGTTTAGTCAGGGCATTATACATAAGCGCCGGAGGCGAGACTAATTCGACCCGGATAAGCTCTCGTGCACAGCAATACGCAGATGCCAAAAAGCCGACCCCTTAAGATTAAGGATCGGCTTTTCTTTGAAGATAATCTGTTTTCACTTTATGGCTGCTGTGTGTCGAACTTCTTCCTGTAATCTTCGCCTTCGATCATGACGGTCTTGCACATCTCGTAGAGACGCGAGCGCAGACGCACTCCTATGCGGTCCTCCAAGGTCTCGTCCGCCTCCTTGCGCCGCCCGTCCAAATAGTTCGTCGTGAAAATCGTCAGCTTCTTATCGTTATAGCGCGTGTTGATGATCTGCATCATCGTGTCACGAACCCAGTCTGTCGGCTTCGATGCGCCCAGTTCATCCAGGACCAGCACTTCGGCTTCAAAGACGGGCGCGAGCACCTTTAGCTCGGAAGTTTGAGAGACGGGGTTATAAGAGTTCTGTATCTCTTTCAGGAGCGAGCCGAATTCGTAGAAGAGGCAGGGCGTGCCCTTCTCTATCAGGCCGCGCAGGATGGCGACCGAGAGATGAGTCTTGCCGACGCCGACCGGACCCATCAGGAGCAGCCCGCGCTCGACGGCAGGGTATTCGCGGACCAGACGGAAAGCGTAGTTGAAGGCGCGAAGTTGTGTGCCGTTGCCCTTCGCCGGATAGTAAGTTTGCAGCGTACATGGGTCATAGCGGCGCGGGATGCGCGCGGCCTCAACCAGCTTCGCCTGTGAACTCCCGCTGCGACAGCGACATCGGCGCGCGCCTTTGCCAGCGACGACCTCCATCCCTGAGCCGAAGCAGTAGGCGCAGGCGGAGGGCTGGCCCGAGGGCTGCTCTGGAGCGGCGGGCAGAATCGGCTCGATAGTCTCTTGAGCCTCTTCTTCCGGCGCGGCATCCGGCACGGAAAAGAGCGAGTGAATTTTGGCGTTGTCAGATGACATCTGTAATCTGGTAAGACGGCCTGTTTAAGCTGAAGACTATTTTAATACTTTGCCGCAGGGGATGTGAACTTTTTTTTCGCGGCCCTTCGATTGACGCCTCTGCCGGAAGAGCTATGACTAAAGGCGCGGCGGATTATAGCACTCGTGCGGAAGATTGCAAGAGTGAGAGCAGGCGCATGACGAAATGAGACGCGAACTCTCATAAATTTCTCACGATGAGCGGCTCGCGGCGCGGCTCGTGTTATATTCAGAGGCATCCCTGCGGCTCTGGTTTGGAATCTCAGCGAGGACCGCAATCTATTCATCAAGTTGGGAGTCGGATTTAATCATAGATGGGCATCTTAAATGGTTTGCTGAGCAGGCTCGGCCTTCACAACACTCTGGTCGAGCGTCATCCGATTCGCGTCTTTCTCCTGGATGATGACACGCTCCGGCATCGCTGGTTCATCAAACGTTTTAAGGGCGACCAACTGGACATCGCCGAAACCGTGGCAGAGGCGCAGGAGTTTCTCTCCGCTAATTTTTACGACGCGATTTTTCTGGACCACGACCTGCTCCCGGAACACTACGGCTCGGAGACGCCGGACGACGAAAGAACCGGCTACGCGATAGCGCTCTGGCTCGCCACCAATCCGAGCCTCCAACGCGCCTCGACAATTCTGGTCCACACGCGCAACGCGGACGGAGCCATACGCATGGTCGAAGAGCTACGCCGCGCCGGTCGCCAGGCCGAGTATGTCCCCTTCCCTCTACTCGAACACAAAATCAGGCACTACTGGCACAGATAACAGGCCGTCAACGCGTCGGCGCGTGAATCGAAAGAACTGTTTTATCCATTGAGGATTGACGCTCCACAATTTCTTCGATTCACGCGCCGACCGTTTCTATCCGATGATGCCTGATTGGTGTAGCCATTCTTCAAAGCGCGGGTCCTGGCGGAGGTTGTCCAGATGCGGGTCAACCTGGACGTAGGTAAGGCCGACGGCGTTCTCCTTTTCGGCCTGCGCGAGCCAGTGTAGGGCTTCGTCGCGCTGGTCCAAAAGAGAATAGATGATGGCGATCTCGTAGGCCGTGACCCATTGCTGGTCGCGGAGCGAGAGTATCTCGCGGAGAATCTCTCTTGCTTCTTCGGTGCGCCCGCTGGCCGCGAGGACGTGCGCGCGTTTGGCCCTCGTTGTCGGCGTGTCTCCGGCGAAGACGCGCTCATGCTCATAGATGGCGAGCGCCTCTTCGTGCATCCCCTTGCATTCGTAGGCCCAGCGAAGCACGACGTGCGCGGCGATAGAGCCCGGGTCCAACTCAAGAGCCTTGTGGCATTGCTCTATGGCCTCGTCAAAACGGCGCGCGAGAAAAAGCACGTTGGCGACCCCGGTGGCGATGACGGGCGAGCGCGGCGAAATCTCCTGCGCGCGCTTAATCTCCCTGAAGGCTTCCTGATGACGGCCCATAGCCGAGAGACTAAAGGCATACCAGCGATGCGCGGGCGCGTTCTGCGGCTTTAGCTCTATGGCGCGGCGAAACTCTCTTTCGGCTCCGGCCCAGTCGCGGTCGTAGTGAAACATGACGAAGCCGAGAGAGGCATGAGCATCAGCCAGGCTCTCATCCGCCTCGACGGCCTTGAGCGCGGCCTGCTTGGCGCGCTCGAAAGCTCCCGGCGGCGGCGGCTCGACATACCAGTTTAAGAGCGCGTAGCAATCCGCCAGCTCGGCGTAAGCCAGAGCAAAGCGCGGGTCGCGCGCGACGGCCTGCTCGAATCTTTCGATAGCCAGCCGCAACCCTTCAGCCGTCCGCTTGATTGAAAAATAGCGTCCCGCGACGTAGAGCTGGTGCGCCTCTTCGTTGTCCGTATGGCGTTCGATGGAGGTCGCGCCGCCGGATGCGAGCGGGCCGCTGCCAGAAGATGAGGGCGCGGGAGTCGCTGGACCAGATTTTTCGCCGCCCGTTTGTCCGGCATGAAGACGGCGCAGGCTGGCCTCTGTTTGAGCGGGTAGTGGGTTTCGCGTCCGGCGCAGGAGCTTTTCAAAACGCGGGTCGGAGCGCAGCGGCTCAAGCTGAGCTTCGACGCCGAGCCAGACAAGCCAGGCGTCTGTTTCGATAAAGGCTTGTTCAAGAAGGGCGAGAGCCTCTTCAGTTTCGCCGAGGTTGCAATAGACGAGCGCGAGATGATAGGGCGAGCACTGGCGCTCCGCGGGCAGCTCTCGGAGTTTGCGCAGGAGGGCGTGCGCTTCTTCAATCCTTCCGGCTCTGGCGTAAGCAGAGGCGAGGCCAGCCGTCATAAAAGGGATACCGCCGCTCAGCTCGACGGCCCTTTGTGACTCCGCGATGGCTTCTTCATAAAATCCGCGCTGGAGCAGCGACCAGCTAAAGCTGAAGCGAGAGAGGCTGTACTGCGGGTCCGCGTCGAGCACCTTGCGATATTGCTCTATGCTCTCATCATAACGGCGCGCGTGATAGAGACTCCACGCTAGATGATGTTGATTAAAGGTGGCGAGCGGGTCAAGCTCTACGGCTCGGCGAGCTTCCCTGATGCCCTCTTCAAAACGTCCCTCCATGACCAGCAGGAGCGAATACCAGAGGTGCGCCGTGGGATAGTTCGGACTCAGCTCTATGGCGCGACGGTGTAGGGCTTCGGAGGCCGCCCAGTCGAAATCATAAGCGAGCGAGGCGAAGCCGAGCGCCGTGTAAGCCTCGCCGAGCGTGTCGTCAAGCTCGATGGCCTTCTGCGCGGCCTCCTTCGCGGCGACGTAGCACTCGCCGGCGGGACGCACGCCGTAGATGCCGAGCCAGATGTAGTAATCCGCGATGCCCGCGTAGGCGGCTGCGTAGTGCGGGTCAAGCTCTACGGCGCGATGGTAATAGGTGATGGCCTGGGCAAAGCCTTCTTCGGTAAAGTTGTTCCAGTAGGAACGACCGCGCAGGTAGGCTTCAAAGGCTTCTGGGTTATCGGTCGGGCGTTTGGCCAGGCGCTGCCGCTCGCTTCCCGTGAGATGCGGGACGAGCGCTTCGGCCACGCGCGCCGAGATGGCATCTTCGAGGCTCAGCACATCCGTTAGCCGTTCGTCGAATTTGCCTGCCCAGACGCTCGCGCGCTGGCCCACGTTGAGCAGTTGGACCGTGACGCGTATACGCTCGCCGATGGTCGTGACGCGCCCGTCGAGCACGAAGTTAGTGCCCAGCTCGCGCCCCGCGACGAAGGGGTCCGTGTCGTTGCCGGCGTAGCGCAGGACAGAGCCTGTCGGGCGCACCGTGAAGCGACGCAGGCTGCTCAGACGGGTAATGAGCGCGTCCGTGAGTCCTATGCTGAGATAGTTGTCTCCGGTCGTGCCGCCGATGTTCAGAGTCTTGAGCGGAAGGACGGCGATAGTCTCTTCGCCCGTCTCAGGCTCGTTTGTGCCCGGACGCTGGATGTGCGTCAAGGGAACTGCGTAAGCGGGCGCTGAGACGGGGTGGCCGTCCAGATAGCGGAGGATGTCTTCGCGCAACTGCTCGGCGGTCTTGTAACGCTGGCGCGGCTCTTTCTGAAGCGACTTGAGAATAACGTTGTCCAGCCCTCCGGCCAGCTCGCGGCGGAGCGATTCGGGCGTCCCGCCGCGAGCCTCGCACAGTGAAGTGAGCGTCACGGGCGCGCCACCCGAATAACTGAAAGGCAGCACTTCATCGGGTCGCGTGACGGCGAGGCTGGGCCGCTCAGGGTGTTCCTCGCAGACGACGCGCGCCACTTCATGCGGCATGCGGCTGCGTATGCGATAAGGGCGATGGCCCGTCAGCAGTTCGTAGAGCAGCACGCCCAGGCTGTAGATGTCGCTCGCCGGAGTCATCGTCAAACCCTGGACCTGCTCCGGCGAGGCATATTCCGGCGTCATCAGTCGCATGGAGGTTGCCGTCGGGTCTAGCGTGTTGGGCGCGAGGTCCGGGTTGAGGAGCTTGGCAATACCAAAGTCCAGCAGCTTCGGGACGCCCTCGTGTGTCACGAGGATGTTAGAGGGCTTGAGGTCGCGGTGGATGACGAGGTTTTGGTGCGCGTAGTGGAGCGCGGCGCAGATTTGCGAGAAGAGGCGCAGGCGCTCGCGTATGTTGAGCCTGGCGGCGTCGCAGTAGCGATAGAGCGGGCGGCCCTCTATGTACTCCATGACGAAATAGGGGAGGCCGTCTTCGGTCGTCCCGCCGTCGAGCAGGCAGCCGATGTTCGGATGCTCGAGCGCGGCCAGAATCTGTCGCTCGTTGCGAAAGCGGCGGATGATAAAGTCCGTATCCATCCCGCGCTTGATGAGCTTGATGGCGACGCGGCGTCTAAACTCGCTGTCTGCGCGCTCGGCCAGGTAGACGGCCCCCATCCCGCCGCGCCCGACCTCGCGCACGATCTGGTAAGCGCCGATGCGCTTGCCCCTCATCGTCTCGCCCTCAAGGATGTGTGAGGAGACGAGCGCCGCGCGGTCGTCCTTCTCTGCTTCAAGCTCTGCGGCAGAGCCGCCCGATTCCTCAGTCTGCGAGACGAGCGCTTCGAGCTTTGTGCGCAACTGCTCGTCGCCCGCGCACGCCTCCGCTATATACCGCGTGCGCTCGTCCGGCGGGAGGCCCACGGCGGTCTGGAAAATCTTATCAATCTGGTCCCAACGTTCGGACGACATATCGCTCAATCTCTCTCACACCTCTGCGGCCAGAGAGCCAAATCCCCCTTGCTCTTGCGCCCTTCATCCTCTTCCAGATGGGCTGCCATCCAGCGCCTCCCTCGACCCGCACAGCGAGGCTGACAGGGAGCGCCATCACCAGCGCATTCGGTTGTACCTGAATTGCCGACTTGAATAACTGTGGCTGTCCTGCGGCGCAGCTTGCTGAAGAGTAATGTGACCCTAAAAACCTTTCTCCTAAACTTCCGATGCTACATCTAAATATAAACGCACTCGAACAGCTAAGGCAACAGCAACCGCCTCGCACACCAACTCCCGAAAATTCCCTCCGCACGGAGAGCTTCTCTTTCATCATTTGTATTTACAAATGACGGCTCGATGCCGCATGCTCGGCGCGTGTCTGGCAGGGCGGCAAAGGAGAAAGGGAAAGATGAGCCAGGAAAACGAGCGGCATGAGATTACTTTGAAACCGGTGGTCTACCGTATACCCGGCATGGATGCCGTGACCATTCGGCGGGACGTGGAATATAGAGCCACAGAGACGGGCGCTCTGACGATGGACATCTACTATCCGACCGATTCGCAGAGCGGAGCGCAGAGGCCCGCCGTCGTCATTGTGGCCGGATTTCCGGATTTGGGGTTTGAGACGAAAATCGGTTGTCAGTTCAAAGAGATGGAATCGTGCATCTCCTGGGGAAAACTGATGGCCGCATCAGGGCTGGTGGCAATCACCTACACGAACAGAGAACCGGCAGCAGACCTTCAAGCCTTGCTCGAATACGTCCGGCAGAACGCCGCCCCCCTGGGAATTGACGAGAACAATCTGGGTTTGTGGGCCAGCTCCGGTAATGCGCCGCTCGCGTTGTCTGTGCTCATGCAGGAGGGGCTTGACTATCTGAGGTGCGCCGTCCTCTGCTACGGGTACATGCTGGACCTGGAAGGCGACGCGAGCGTCGCAGAGGCTTCCGAGCTGTGGGGGTTCGCCAACCCTTGCGCGGGGAAATCGGTCGAAGACCTTCCGCAGCATCTGCCGCTCTTTATCGCGAGAGCAGGTCTGGACCAGATTCTTCACTTGAACGAAACCATTGACCGCTTCATAAGCAAAGCTTTGACTCGCAATCTGCCCATCACCTTGACGAATCACCCGGAGGCCCCGCACTCGTTCGACCTCCTTCATGATAGCGAGACTTCGCGCGAGGTTATCAGACAAATCCTCTCGTTTATGCGATTTCATCTCCTGTCATAACGGGATAGAAGTCGTTTGTGATAATGGAGGTTGAAGATATATAATCGCGCCTCTCGTCTCTCACAGACTTTTGCTCTTAACATTCTTTGACTTTCAATTTGAGGAGGACTCTAACAATGCGCCGCCTAGCCTGCTTTTCAGCTCTGCTATTTGCCATCGTCGCTCTGGCGATGGTGCTCACGACCTTTCGTGCGAAGGCCATCACCTACGGCTACGTTGACTCGAACAACACCTATAGCAACGTCGGAGCGTTTATCGTCAAGTCGCCGACAGGCGAGATATATCCGCTCTGTTCGGGAACGCTGATTGCTCCAAACGTGTTTTTGACCGCCAGCCACTGCACGCAATATTTCACCAACACTCTCGCTCCGCAGGGCTACACAGCCTATGTCAGCTTTGACAAGTCAATACCTTTTGGTGATTTGACCAGCACCAAGACCAAACTGCTTTCGGTCCAGTACGTCGTGACCAACCCGAACTATAATCAAAGCCAGAGCGATTCGGGCGACATCGGCGTGCTCATCCTCCAGTCAAACGTTAAAGGCATTACTCCGGCCACGCTTCCGAGCTGCGGGCTGCTGGACCAGCTTGTGGCCCAAAACGGACTCAAGTCGGCTGTCTTTACTGCCTCTGGATACGGCTTGCAGAATCGTGTCGTGGGTGGCGGAGTTCCCTACTTTCAGGATGTCAACCCGATACCCAGAATGTATTCCTTCTCAAGTTTCAATTCGCTCAACGGCGGCTACCTGCGCTTGTCGCAAAACCCCTCGACCGGCAACGGCGGGACTTGCTTCGGCGATTCGGGTGGTCCAAATTTCCTCACCGTCAACGGCCAACAGATTCTCGTCGCGATTACCATCACGGGCGATTCCGTCTGCCGCTCGACGAATGTTGTTTACCGTCTCGATACGACCTCTGCGCAGGGATTCCTGGCCTATGTCAACGCCGCCTACGGGACTGCTATTCCGCTTTCCTGTTAAGCGCGAAAAGCCTGCGGCGTCCTTGATTGCTGAAGCCGATGAGGTTTAAGCGCGTGGGTCAGGGACGCCGCCTGGTTTCGCTTTAAGCGCAGGCGCGCGAGGCTTATTTGGAGGAGACAGAATGAATTTATTGAAAAGGTCGATGTTGATACTGGTCCTGCTCATGATAGCTTCTTTATTAAACGTGCAGGCGCTGTCTCGGCAGAAGAAGCCAAAGCAGGATATTCAAATCACCTGGCTCGGTCATGCTGCGTTTGAGATCGTCTCGGCGGGCGGGACGAGGATTCTGATTGATCCTTTCCTTAAGGAGAATCCGGCGACTCCGGCTGAGTTTAAGGACCTCTCGCGCTACAAACCGAATTTTATTCTGGTGACGCATTCGCACGGCGACCATCTGGGCGATGCGATTGCGATTGCCAAAGCCAGTAAGGCCAAGCTGGTCAGCATCAACATGCCAGCCGTCTTCCAGAGAGAAGGGCTGCCGGATGAACTGGTCCAGGTTTGCAATGTCGGCGGGACGCTTAACCTCGGCGACCTTAAGGTGCATGTCGTGCCTGCGATGCACGGGAGCGAGCCGAGCGGGCGTCCCGTCGGTTTCGTCGTGGAATTTTCAGACGGGCGCTCGGTTTATCATCAGGGCGACACATGGATTTTCGGTGACATGGCTTTGATACAGGAGTTCTATCACCCGGACATCATCCTGATGAACGTCGGCGGAAAAGCCTACGGGCAAAGCCCCGAAGTCGCCCTCATAGCCATCAACAGATACTTCAAGCCTCAAACTATTATTCCCATGCACTACGCTTCCTTGCCGGACATGTCAACCGAGACGGAAGTGCGCGCGGCGATAGGCAAGGACCAGCGAGTGCAGTTTATGAAGCCCGGGCAAACGAAAACCTTTTGAGCTTGTAGACTCCATCGGCACACACCATCCGACAGCTCTTGCGATGAGCAACAGCGTTTCGGGTGGAAATAGAAATACCTCATGAGAAAAGCTACTTACGGCGAACGCCTGCGTTACGCCTTTGATAAAAGTTTGTCCGGGGGCACAATCTCCCTCATCGGCTGGCTCGGTCTGGCTTCAAAGCGGCATCAGTGAAAATCTGGGGCGTCTTTCAATCGAATTTGAAGCGGGCGACACGACCGACCGAAAAATGCCAGCCGCGCTTACGGCGTCCGCGTCAATCCGCCAAAATCCGAGATGGTCGCGTTTCAAATCGGGGACAAAATCATCGTCCCGGCGGAAGCTTGAACGTCTCAAGATTTGTTTGAGACCAACACCCTACGGCGTAAATTGAATGCCGTTTGGGGGTGGTCCAGCGCAGGGACTGGACCACTCATTAACCACGCCGCCAGGTTCTCAAAGATGAAACTTGAAGTTGTGACGCGAGAGCCGCAAGCGAAATCTGAGCATTCGCCATTATTGTTTGTGCATGGCTCGTGTCACGCGGCATGGTGCTGGGCGGAACATTTTCTGGATTACTTTGCCGGCCATGGTTATAGCTGTCACGCCGTCAGTTTGCGTGGTCACGGGCGGAGCGAAGGCGGCGCTCATCTACGCTGGGCCTCAGTTAAAGATTACGTTTCTGACGTGGCACAGATAGCAACTCGGCTCCCAGGCCCGCCCGTCTTGATAGGTCATTCCTTAGGTGGCCTGGTGGTCCAGAAATATCTGGAAGAGCACACGGCTCCGGCAGCAATCCTGCTTGCTCCTTCTCCGGCTTTAGGGATGTTCATCGAAGGATTCCATCTTTTTCTGAAAAGACCTCTGCTCTTCGCCAGACTGCTTCTCACGCTCAATGTCCGCACAGTTTACAGCACGCCTGCCTTAGCCAGAGAGATGCTCTTTTCTGCTGACATGGAGATGGAGAAGGTCGAAAAATATGCTGGGCTTTTTGGCGAAGAATCTTTTCGGGCCGCCCTGGACATGATGTTTTCCTTGCCAAAACCCGCGCGCGTCAAATCTCCTTTGTTGGTCCTGGGCGGCGCAAACGATGTGGTTGTTCGCCCGCGCGCGATAGAGCAGACAGGGCGCGCATATCAGGCTTCGTTCAAAATCTTTCCTAACATGGCGCATGACATGATGCTTGAAGATGGATGGGAAGCCGTCGCTCAATACATCCTCGAATGGCTGAAAACAAAAAATATATAAAAGCAGGTGCGGTAAGAGAAACGTATGCGTCGATGCGACCGTTTGCGGAAAATTTATCAAGGCGCTCGGCGAGATTAATTGGACCAATCCGGCTCAATCTCACTCATAAGCACGTCGTTGACGGGGGATTACCTTTTCACACGAAAGCTATACTGATTAATCTCTTCGGATTCGCCTTGTGCGGTCATCCCCAGCAACTTTAGTTGATAGTCACCGTCGGATAAAAGCCTTGCGGGCAACGTCAGAGTTAATCTTTTACCACTACCTCTGGCTCGGACTTTAATACTGCCGTTGAAATGGATATTTTTGCCTTCAACCATTGTCAAGACGGCGCGATAGCTTCTGTATTTGTCGGCAGGCAGATCGAGTTTTAGCAGTACATGGATAGGGCTTGCGCTGTGTGGAATGACGATACGCGCCATTTCCCCTTCGCTTCGCAAAGCGGACGCTGAAAGGATGGCGGAAATAATCTGCGGTTGCGTGGGTCCGGCGTTGGTCCCGAATTCTCTGCCCGGTTTCCCTTCGGCTTTCAATCTGGTTAACTCTTCTTCTAATTTCGCTTGCTCGACCTGTTGGCTTTGGAGTTCTTCCTTCAACTCGTCGTTGCGCGAGCTGTGTTCGGCAACTTGCCGCTGCAAATCCTCTTCCTTAAGTTCCCGGGCGGCCTGTTGCTCTTTCAGTGAATCGAGTTGATTCTGTAGTCTCCATGATTTAATCAATAACCATCCGACCAAGAGCATCAAGACCAAAGCCGTGACCGCCAGTTGTAATCCGGCGACCCGGACCTGATTCCGCAAAGCGGCTCCGAAGGCACGCCACCAAGGAAGAGGCTGAGGAACATTTTTCTCCGACTCTTTCTCAACGGATGCCTGGGAGTATGCTCTGAGTGTCTGCGCAAAGCTGAGGTCTCCGTATCTTTCGGGCGTCACCAAGAAACGTCTCTCGAAATTTTTCTGTTCTTCTTTTGTAAGTGTGCCTGACAGATAGTCGTCAATCAGTTCATCTTCCAGCGCGTTGACTAGCTCATAGTATTCATTATCAATAAATATCCTTTGCTCAACTTCCTGTTGCGTGTCTTCGGGAAGTTGACCAAGTAGATATTGCTTAATCTGTTTTTCGTCTTCGATATTTAAAATCATCTGGCAGATGCCCATCCCCTCTGACATTCCCCTTCTGACAAACTATGGTTAAAAGATGAATCTATTTCATCCGGTTGTCGCCAGACTGAGACATTTATCGACACACTCTTTGAGGCTGGCCCTGATTCTATGTGCCCGTATTCTCAACGCATTAAGCTCAATCCCCAAGCGTCGTGCCATCTCTCGACGATTATTTATCCTCGCTTTTTTTTCCTCAAGATAATATTGCAAAACAATCTCGCGATTTTCCTGCGGGAGCAGTTTGATACACTGGTCGAGACATTCGTATTTGCGCTCTTTGTCTTCGTCCGCCGCGGGTAACTGCGGCAAAGGCTTCACCTTCTTTTTGACATATTCGAGATGGACATTACGCGCCACACCATAGAAGAAAAGTGACGGGTCGCCGATATATGTGTCGGCGATATCTTTGACCTTCTTAGCCACGCGGTTGATTGTTTCATCGGCCAAGTCTTCGGCATCAAAACAGCCGCGCACGGTGAAGACCTTGATCAGGCGAGTGCGGATACGTTCATATTTCTCACCGGCCTGCTCGCGGTCCGGCGAAAGCCATGCCAGCAAAGTATCGAAAGCCTCCTGAGTTAACGCCCATTGTTTCTTTTGTCTGATTATGTGGTCCACCATATTAAAGCGCGTGTTTCAGATTTAACGATAACAGCTTATCCCTGAGCCTTACTTCCACTCGCCATGCAATTCAAAAGCGGCCCAGTAATAAGGTGCGCTCCATTGCTTATGTTGCCAGATTTTTATCTGTGCTGTACGGAGCGCCGCCGCCGGGCTTTTGTTATCCTTCAGTATCCCTTGATAGAAGATGCTCATTAACTCTTTAGTGGCAGAATCATCTACCTTCCATAGACTCGCAACGACGCGCGCCGCTCCGGCGTACATAAAGCCTCTCGTCAACCCAACCAATCCTTCACCTTTAATCTCTTTGCCGAGGCCGCTGTTGCAGGCGCTCAAGACGACCAGTTCGGCCGGGAGCTTGAGATTGTAAATATCGTGAAGCCGCAAAAAGCCATCCTGCGCTTTGGCGTGAGCGTCGAAGAGCGAAAGGACTATGCCGGATAACTCCGGATGGACATCGTTGAAAATCCCGTGCGTGGCAAAGTGTACCATTCTGTATTTGCTCAATTCGGAACTGCTGGCCGTCGCGCGGCTGGCCTCAAAACCAAGAGCTTTCATGGTCTTGCGCGCCGACGCCAAACTGATGATGACCTCGGCCTCCTCTCTTGAGCCGAGCAGGCGGGGCAGGCCTAACTGACTAGGCCCGCCGACATCTCTGAGCGAACGGTCCAGATAGCTCACGCCGGATTGCTGTTTGGGCGGCGAGGCCGCCTGGCGGTTGAGCGAAATTTTTAGACGCGGGTCATCGGCCTCGAAAACAGGGTCCGCCAGGACGGCCACTTCCTTCGGGGCAGCCGCGCGAGAGGCGATTTCACGTCTCAGAAGAGCCAGAACCGAAGCCGATGGCAGGCTGACGATTTCGTGGTCCAGGATTAAGGGTACCGGCTCAGACATCTCCGGCGGCTTGCCGCTAATTTTTCTACCGCCGCCTCTTTCTTCAAGAGCAGGAACAGTCAAGGCGCTAAAGGGAATATATTGCAGTGGTCCGTCGGCGACGATTAACAGTCGTTTATTCTTGAGTTCATCGGCGGCTGGTCCAAGTAAGATGTTGCTCAGGGATTGCGCCTGTTTCCAGTACTGGCTATCGGCTGCCGCGACCCTCGCCTGATATTGCTCCATCCCCTCTTTCGAGAGGCGCTGTCGCGCCGTAAGCAAGCTGTATAGCTGACGTACCGGCTTCTCTATGACCTCGCCGGGAGGTAGCTCATAACTATTGATGCCGATAGGCGTCACGGTCCACAGGTAGCTGCGTTTCTCTCCCAAAAAATATTCCAGCAGAAGTGTGTTCTCATCCAGAACTTGGCGTTGAATCTCCGAGAGACTGAGAGGCTGCGGCTGTGTAAGCGCGGCATAGTGCGGGTTTTTAACTCTGATTTGAGCCCTCGCGTAATCCAGGTCAGCCGTGATTTCTCTTAGCTCTTTAGCAGCGGCTTGAGCCTGCGTTGCGGTATGCCGCCCGCTCAAAAGACGCACTTGATTCTCAGCTTTGAGATTGAGCAAGCGTTGCAATGAGCGTTCTTTATCGAGCAGCGCCATATCCGCGTCGTGGTGAATACCTGTGCGCGCTTCGTTTAAGATTTCCAGAAGGGTGCGAGAACGTGCGCTCTCGCTGGAATGTAAAGCCCTTTCGGCGAAGCTCTGCGATGGAGTCTGCTTGTCAATCTGCATCAGCAGGTCTATGTAAAGATCGTAATTCTGATGGACTGAGGCAAAGTATGAGGTGCGCAAATCCTCGCTCCCGATTTTCGTGCGTCGCGACTCGATCTCTTTAATCGTACCCTCCATGAGGGCCAGGGCTGCGGCAAGATTGCCCTGGTCACGCTCCACTCTCGCGATGTCGTAGATGGTCGCCATTTCACCTTCACGATCCATCACTAACTGATTCAAGCTTAGGGCTTGCTGATAATATTCAAGGGCCTTCCGCCTTTCACCTGACAATTCGTAGAGTTGACCGAGCCCGCCGAGGATGTAAGCCTCAAGCCGCTTGTTCTCAAGTTTACGCGAGAGTGGTAGCGCCAGGTTGTATAACTGGAAGGCGTTCGTCGTGTCGCCCGATGACCTGTAGACATCGGCCAGATGTTGCAGCATGTATGCTTCATTCCAGGGGTCGCCCACTTCGCGTAGGATCGTGAGCGCGCGTTGATAATGTTCGAGCGCTTTCTGGCGTTCTCCCAACTTTTGATAGACATCGGCTATGAGGCCAATCGAAAGCCCTTCATAATTGCGATTGCCCGCCTCCTTGTAGAGTTCAACGGCACGTGTATAACTATCAAGAGCCTGCTGTTCCTGACCGAGGACCAAATAGAAATGGCTAATTCCGTTGAGCGTCGCGGCCTCCCCGTTGCGATCACCTATTTCACGGAAGATGCGCAATGCTTCGTTGAATAAATCAAGTGCGGCCTGCTTATCGCCTGAGACGGAAGCGATGCCCGCAAGTTGAGAAAGGGCCAGGGCTTGCCCTCGTCGCTCATCAGACATCCGCCACAAGGACAACGCACGCTCGAAAACATCTCTGGCTTTCTGTAAGTCTCCCAGGTCGTAATGAATATAGCCCAGATTAATCAGCACCAGAGCTTGCCCGCGATGATCGCCCAACTGCGTCCAGAGGTTAAAAGCCTGAGCGAAGAAGGTGTCGCGTGCCTTCGGCAGCTCGCCCATCATGTAAGCGACTTCACCCAGATTATTGAGCGCCTGCGCTTGGCCCAGGCGATCCCCCGCTTCAAGGCTCAAAGCCAATCCTCGATTGCAATACTCATGCGCGTTCTTATTGTCACCCAGATAAATGTAGACATAGCCGAGGGCATTGACCGCCTCAATCTCTCCGGCTCGGTCATGCGTTTCCCGGCTCAACTTGAGCGCCTGGCTGTAATAGCCGAGCGCCTTCTGATATTCGCTGATGGTGAAGTAAACGTCGCCGATATTTTTGAGAGCTTTGATTTCATCAACCGCGTCTCCCAGTTTGTGCCAGGCCGCGCGGGCCGCTTCAAAACGCTCAAGAGCTTGCCGGAAAGAGTTGATGGTCCAACGTGCGCGCAGTTGTTCGCCTTCGATAAAACTCTTCTCGGCAAGGCTCCGCTTAACATCCGTTTCCGAAGCCTCTCTGACTCCCTGAAGCATTACCTTGTAATGTCCGGCCTCCGGGCTTTTCTCCAGCATCCGAACCCTCAATTGATATGTGCCTGAGCTGACCGCCGGGAGCGAAAGCATCAATGACCGCTGATTGCTCATCGGCGCTTCGATAAGTACGCGGCCATCCGGCCCAGTCAATCTGGCTTCAATGGCGACGCCCGCGCGCTCTATAGACAAGCGACCGTAGCGGCGTGCAGGGAGGGCGATGACGTAGGAACGCACTTCGCCCTGGCGCACCTCTGCTTCAACAGCAGTTCCTTCAGAGAGCGCCGGAAGGCTCTCCTGTTGGGGCTGAGACTGACGGCTCTCCTGCATCGCCGTTGAGCTTTGGCTTGAAGCAACGGCGAGCGACGGCGCACACGGAGCGTAAAGCAGGATGAAGAGAGTTAGGCTATATCTCCGAAGTTGAGGGCATCGAATCATAGTTTGTGTGCTTGTCACGTGGGGTAAAGACTATCCGGGTAGTTAATCAATCAAGAATTGATAGTTGCTTCGTCTGACAAACACGGGCCAAAGTAGAGCGGCTCACAACTGGGAGCATTGCTGCTGCCCTTGAACACATGCCTGATGCCACTGATTATAGTGGTCCAGAAACTGATTGAAAAGCCATTTCAGGCGGGCTAAGAAAAGAGAAAGCGGGCGGTCGCCAAGACCACCCGCAAATAGAGAAACACTGTTTGAGACTCTCTCTTGATCTCAATCATCTTTATGAAGATGATTGGCACAAACTTCTCGACGGCTTATTCATCTTGGATGAGGGTTGAGGTTGATTCCTCCTTGACCTTAGACTTATCCGATGATGCGCCGCCGGAGCCGCCTTTTGCTCCCTTTTTGCCTTTACCGGTCTTTTTGTTCTTCGTTGCGACGCCTTCCTCGGTCTCCTCCCCATCCATTAATAGGTCTGAAGTGCCGCTCGCCCCACTCCCACTTTCATTGTTTGCGGTTGCGCCGCCAGCCCCGCCTTTACTACCCGTCTTGCCTCCTGATTTCTTCGTTGCCATGTTGAACGCTCCTTTCGTTGAAAGCCTGCTGCCCGGCTTTAAGGAAGCCTCTCTATCATGGCAGATGAAAAGCTTCCATTGTTGTATGAATAGATGCTCCTAGCACCTCGCAAGGCTTCAGGAGCACGCTCGGACGATGCCGCGCCATTCTCTTCTACACGTCAATGGCCGGAGCGGCGACTGACAACCTACATATCATTCGCCAGAGTCCTCCTCGACGCTCGAAGAGGCCGGGATATTACGCGCCGCCACCAGCTTGCCCTTATGATAACCTTGCAGTTGTAGAACCGAATTGGCCGGCAGATGAGCTGGTAAGTCAAACTCCGTCTCGTCGTCGCGCACATTCTCGGAGTCTTGAATCCTCCCGTTGAGATAAAAATCGAGCCGCGAGATATTTTTCGTTTTGACCAGGAGAGTTTGCGTTCCGTCCGCGTTCGACATCAATTCGGCTGAAAGATGACGCACCGGCTTGCGAGCCAATATCTTCGCCGCATGCGCAATCAAATCCTTGTTTTTTTCCTGAAGGTCAGCCTTCGTCATGAAGTGTTTCCTGTCGGGCGGGACGCCAAACTCTTCAAGCGGTGTGCCCATCAGACGTAAGCTGCGGCGGATCGCCACCGTCATATTGACCCCCTTGGGTAAGGGCTTGAAAGGCGTGTCATTGCCCGCGCCGCTCATAATGTTGCTCAGGTCCTGGTGACTCCAGACATTGGCCCCGCCCGCGCCCGTGCGCCCGCTGGTCCCCAGGATGACGCCGATCTGATGGTCCTTAAAACCAGCGGCGAAGATGTCCGTGGTGCTGTAACACAAAGCATCTGTGATCAGCACTACTGGACCATAATATTTCTGGCCCCGATTATTGCAGGCTTCTTCAGTCGTGAGAGGGAAGCCCAGCGAATAAGTCGCTCCGGTCAGGACCGATTGCCTGATAGAACTGTGCCAGGGCTTGAAGTCTTCCTCGTCTGAACCGATGCCGCAAATTTTGAGGTTAAGTGGCGTGTTGATGAACTCGAAAGGTTCAGGCTTGATTCGCTTCGGAGTTAGGAGTTGAAGCAACTGCTCACCCGCATTGACGTTGCCGCCACCGTTGCTGCGCACGTCGATGATAAGCCCATTCTGTGGCAGCTTATCCAGCAGTCTCTCAAACTCATCGACAAAAGCGTCCACATTTTTGGTCTCAAACGAGAAGATGCGTATGTAGGCGAAAGTTCCGTCGGGTGTTTCAACGCTACGTGCACGGAAGATGCCCGGCAAGTTGGGTTTGATTTCAAGCGGATGCTTTTTCTCGCTGGCGGCCAAGTAAGCTGAAGGGTTATCTTTGATTTTTTTCTCATCCTCGACCACTGACGGGGCGAACACAACCTTCTTGAGTTGATTAATGACAGACTTCTCTTTATTCAAGCCAATCTTCGTCGCCAGTTTCTGCGGACTTGAAATCAGCTTGAAATCCTTCCTAATCCGCATGGTCGGGACGACTATCCAGCGATGTTTGAACTCGCGTGGCTGTCCCTTATCATTGAGATAGGTGATGGTGACCCATTCTTCGTCCGGCAGGAGCGAGCTCATCATCGGTCTGATGGTCAATGAATCGAGGCCAACAGCAAACCGCGCATCCCGATTACTGCCACACTGCTTCTCTCCATTGATTTCAATGACGCGCTTGATGGGAACTCCATTCCAGTAGAGCACCTCGACGCCCGGCTTGAAGTCCGGGGGGAAAAATTTCTTCAAGTGGGGTTGGGAGGAGACCAGGAGATGCGAAACCATAAATCCTTGCTCCATGTGATGAGAGAATCTTCGCCCTTTCTTCTCGACGAAATACTCTTCAATCAGAAATGGGAGAATGGCGGCCCACTGGTTGAAAGGACTCGGGAGAAAATATCTCGTGTGAAAATCGCGGAAGGAGGTGAATATTTCCAGCATCTCTGAGTGAAATTGAATCTCATCACACAGATGCTTAAAATTTTCGTTGAGGTAACGAAGCTGTAAGAGCTTTAATTTCTGAATCGGGTCAATAGCGTGCATGGCCTTCTTCAGAGGCAGATGAACATAGTTCGATTCAAGGAGCAGTTGCGCCTGTTCGATAATCCGGAGGCGATCCTTGACCGACAGTGTGCCCACCCGCCGCCGGAACTGGTGAAGGTCTATCGCCGACGTCAACTGGGGTCTGACGGCGGACGGAACGCCCCTCAAATATTCAAAGTCCTTCGGCAATCTTTCGCTCTTTGATTTACGCGAATTTCGTCCGTTGATACCAGCTCTCGACAGCTTCCCTTTCTTTTCGTTCACAAGCGTAGCCTCCTATATGTTTCGAGGTTAACCTGTCTATCACAGTTACCGCAGGAGCGCGTCCCCGGCCTCTCTCCAGACCGCGCAGAGAATTTGTACTGTTTCTGAGGCCATCCGGCGCATCAACGATCCCCTTCTAATAAAGAAGGTCCGGAGAATATTTCGCTGGATGGGTGGTCGGGATCACGCACATTCCGTAGTGAGTAGCTTCGCCATCTTGAGGCAAAGAATGGTTAATGCAAATAGCTTGAGCTATAGCTTACCCTCATTTAAAGGTAACGGAAAGAGGCTGGCAGAGGCTTCAGCCTTTTGCGCCGGGCGGCGCGGACCGCGAGGCCGCTCTTATTCTCTAAAGACCAGCACATCCACCGGCTGAGTCAAGATAAAAGCTCTGCCTTGAAACAAAGCCGCGCTCTTTCTGGCCTCGCTGAATTTTTCAATTTTCAACTTTCCCAGTTTCTTTGTGTCAGTTGTTTTATACACGGCTTCGGTCGCCTTCTCGCCGTTATCCAAAACCGTGTCGAGGCTTTGCAACTTTCTTTCCAAGTTGAGCTCGTCCGTGTTGCAGGTGATTTGCAGCGTGTTCAAAGAATCTATATCGCCGCTTGAATAAAAGAGGGTTTTCGTGTCGCTAGCCATTTTCGTTTTCCTCCAAATTCTATTATTGGTTACCCACTTCAGCCGTGATTAGATTAATTTTCTTGACCAAATCACGCCGGTTGATGGCGGTCAATTCCTCTCTCAAATCACGTAAAGCGTTCAGAATCTCTTCTCCATTGTCGGTTGTCGGTGACAACCCTTTGACTTTAAGCAATTTGGCTATTTCCTTATCCTCTCCCAACCTTTCGACTATCTTTTGGAGTGTTTTGAGAGCGGCTTCTTTTGTAGTGTCATCCTGAAGTTTGGTTCTTAGAGTCTCTCTAACCGGAGCAGCATCTGCCGCTGCCTGAAGGTCGTCCTCCGTGGCGGCAGACGTTAACGGCTGGTCCTTAACTTCGCGGAGTCTTGCCTCAGCGTCAGTTTTTTCTTTACCGACGGAGGAGCTAAGGCTGGATAAAGCGGCGTCGAGCGTCCCGGCATCACGATAAGCTCGTAAATCGGCACGCGCATCTTCCCAGGAATACTGTGTGACATCGCGGTCTCGCTTGGAGAGAATATCGGTTAAGATTGTTGCCCGGTCCGCCGCCATCTTGTTGATGAGCACCTGTCTTTCCAGTAGTTGGAAATTTTTATTCAAAGATGTTCGAGACGCTTGCAGCGCACCGAGCCCCTCGGAAATTATTGTTTTTCCTCTCTCGCCGTTGGTCAGGCTGATCGCGGTGGCAGCACCTATCTCCAGGAAATCCAATAAAAACTGGAACAGTTGGCGCTTCTTCCTGTCATTTCTTAGATAGCTAATAAACATTGCATCCACTTGTTCTCGACCGATGCCAATCAATCTATTTCTTAATTGTCTGGCCTGTTCTCTATCGGTGTCCGTGGTGCTTTTAACTTTTCTGTCATACTCATCCTTAATTGCTTTAATGCTCTCCAGATTAAAGGCGGAGGGGTCTGTTGAGCTGTTACTAAATATTGGCGGGAGCTTTTGCGCCTTTATATCCGTTGTCTGGATTAAGACCATAAAAAGCAGTGAGCTAAGGATCACTGTATAACGAAAAAGGCATTTGAAACCTGAGTTTTCCGCTTTCATTATTGTATCCTCCGATTTTGAATTTGCGTTGCTGCTCATTGTTGAATGAGAAAATCCCCCAAAACATTTCAGCCACAAAAAAATTATTCCTCTGAGGGAAAGCGGTCGTAATCTTTCTCTCAACACGGCTCAACACTGAGAGTATCTCCCCCGCCTTAATAGTCACGCTTACTCACCGTCGAAAGCCTTTTCTCTTCTGGACCAAAGACCAACAGCTCGCGCCAGCGAGATCGCGCACCGCAGTTGAAACATTTCCAAGATAAGAATCATAACCAAATAGAGGAGGCTTAAGATGGACGCCCTATCTATGGCTCTGAACTACGAAATGCTGTTCCTGCTCACGGGCCTCGTTGTGTTAATCACGTACAGACTCCTGACCAATAGGATCAATATGAGAGGCCTGCTGCTCGACAAGACGAGCGGACGCGCCTTCAGTCCCGGTCGCTTACAACTGCTCATCGTTACAGTAGTCATCGCGCTCTACTACCTGCTGATGGTCTTTGATACCAGGGAGACGGGCAGACTCCCCAACATGCCTGATGAATTTCTTCTAGCGTTGGGTGGAAGCAATGTCGTCTACCTGGGCGGGAAGCTGTACGGTCTGCTCGCGAGCAGGCTCGGGTTCGCCTCGCCCCGGCTCAGCGAGAGAGCTTTGCAAACAAATGAACGGAGGATGAAGAGATGACAACGATTTCAGTACTCGGCCTGACCATAGGATGGATACTGACCGTCTTCATAGGAGTGCTAGCAGTGATGATCCTGTGGAAGATATGGAAGGGCGACATTGACATTAATTATCTTATCAGCGACGAGAACGGCTGGGCGAGCCTTTCGCGCTTCCAGTTCCTCGTATTTACCTTTGTCGTCGCGATTAGTCTGTTTTACCTCATCGTAAGCAAAACGCCACCGGCTTACCCTGCCATCCCGAAAGAGATACTCGCCTTGCTCGGTATCAGCAGCGGCTCCTACGTGCTGTCAAAGGGCATCCAGAATAGTAGAGACGTAGGCATGACGGAGGCTGGAAACCCACCCCCCAAAGCACCCCTGACACCCACGAACACGCCGGTCACGGGTTCAAGCACGTCATCCGGCACGCCTGCTTCAGAGACATCGCCGCCGCTGGTGGCCTGACACTTGAGGACGCGGGCTTAGCTATTCGGCATTTCGTGGCTTCACGCACTGAGACCTTTGACGTGTGCCGTCACGCGCGGATGTTTTGCCTGCTCCACCTTTCGCTTTATGTCAAGAGCCGACGGGGAAGCCCTTCTTTGAAAAATGCGAGGATGAACCCATGAGTAAACAGCGGGAACCCAAAAAAACAAACAACGTCTTGCGGAACAGTCTACCCGGCATCGCGCTCATCATTGCTTCAGTGTTGCCCTCTGCCTTGAACCCCACGCCCTCCACCGCTCCTCCCGGTGATGACACAGTCCCCACCGCTACCGCTCCCGCGCGACGCTCGACCAAAGCGGCGGCATCCACTGCCGCCGCTTCCTCTCCGTCGAAAATCTTCTTCGGGAGTCTCCATTCACACACGAAGTATAGCGACGGGTCAGGCACACCTGCCGACGCCTTTGCCCACGCGCGCGACCAAGGCAAGATGGACTTTCTGGCCGTAACCGAGCATAACCATAAGGACGCGGAGAGAGGGATTAAGAATGACGACCCGCGTAAGGATGGGATATTAATCGCCACGCAGCCCGACCTCTATAATGGAAGCGACTCGGCATCGCTCATGAGTGCTGCCCGCAGCTTCACAAGCAACGACAGCTTCGTCGCCCTCGCCGGTCAAGAGTTCTCCACCATCAGCTCCGGCAACCACATCAACGTGTTCGAGGTAGGCAGAGTGGTTGATGTGGCGAACGGAGACTTTGCATCACTCTATGATGGCTGGCTGACGCAGACCCCCGATTCGCTGAACGAACATCCGCTGGTACAGTTTAATCACCCTGATTTCAGGGCCGACACCGTGAACGGCAACCCACCTGAGCGAAATGATTATGGCCTGGATGACTTCGGTAGTGACTTTGGCGAACTGGTCAGACACTCCGAAAAGTATGTCGCCCTGATCGAGATTGTTAGCGGTCCAGCACTCACGGACGGAACGAATCTACCTATTACTAGCAGGCTCCGCCACGAGAAGGATTACTGGTTCTATCT
Organism: Pyrinomonadaceae bacterium; assembly: GCA_036399835.1. Classification (GTDB taxonomy): domain Bacteria; phylum Acidobacteriota; class Blastocatellia; order Pyrinomonadales; family Pyrinomonadaceae; genus DASYML01. The sequence goes on from DASWMI010000049.1 coordinate 23,716, forward strand.
TAACCAGGGCTTTCATCTCGCGCCGACCGCCAATCAAGACAACCACTTCTCCAACTGGGGAACGATAACGCGCGCGCGCACCGCCGTACTCGCCGACCGACTCACAAAGCCCGACATCATGCACGCGCTGAAAGCGCGTCATGTCTATGCGACCGAGGACGAAAATCTGCAAGTGCGCTTCACCGTCAACGGCCAGCAAATGGGTAGCATCACCCGTATCCCACAGCCGGAAAATCTTGCCATCGAGGTCGAGGTCTCCGACCCTGATGAGCCGGACGCGCAATACAAGGTCGAACTATTCCGGGACGAGATTGGTGGAGAAATGATCGAAACCGCTGCCGAGGAGTCACAGCTCGAAGGTGACGGCAGGGTCAGCTTCTCCGGACAGCGATTCGAGTCGGGCAGGGTTTACTACTTTGTTAAGGTGTCGCAAGTCGGGACCGATGGGAGAGAGGAATTCGCTTGGACTGCGCCCGTTTGGATTGAGTTGGGCCAGCCAGCGCCGCCCTCGCCCGAAACGGATACCACGCCCGCCGCGTCGCCGCAGACAGCGCGCTTTGTCTACAGCCGCAACTCAGAAATCTACCACTTCGCAAACTGTGTTGACGCCGCGCGTATCAAGCCCGAAAACAGGATCGAGAGTGATGTGCCGCCTGAAGATAAGAGCTTGCACAAGAACTGCCCCCGCGTACAGCAATAATATAGTCGCGTGGCTGCGTAAGCGGTCTAAGGCTGAGAGCAAATTACAAGGGTTGCCTAGCAAGAATTAGTTTGAGACGACGTGAGGCTTGAAGAGAGCTTTGCTATGCAGCAATCTGACAGAGACTCGCGACAAGCTTCGCCAGCGCCGTTGCATCAATCCAGGCTGAGGAGTTGTGAGAGCTTTCTTTGTCTTCAACTAATCTCTGCGAGACAACCGCAGAACGCAATACTTGGCGCGACAAATATTAATTGACACCTTAACGTTTAAGCTTTATAACACCCGCGAATTGACAAGGGAGCTTATTCGGCTGACTCACGCTGAAGCCACATCTGTCTTCACATCTGTCAGTTGAGAATCACGCAAGCTTTTGATGACACGGCAGCAATCTGACGCCGGGAGAAGTAGAGACAGATGAGTATCGTTCTGTATCCCCGCGCCGCTCCTCAGGACCGAATCAGAGTGTGGATCGGAACATTCAAAGTTACCGCCGCGCCCGCGCTGCATTGGTCGCTCGACAATGTTCCGAGACAACCGAAGGCGCTCCGCGAGATAGCCAGCGTGCGGCCCGATACAATGCTTCCTGCGGGTCAGAACCCCGCCAACATACCCAGAGCTTTTACAGGCGTTTATGAATTCGACGGGCTTGAGCCCGACAGGCTTTATACAGTCTCTGTTGAAGCTAACGGCGAGAGGGTCGCGCTTGAGACGCGAACTCTGCCCGCGGCTGTCCCTTTTCAGCTTGACAGGTCTTTTAACGTGTTGCTCGTCTCCTGCTTTCACCAGGCCGAAGACAGGGGAGGGCTGGCCGGGACTATCGTCTCTCAACTGAAGGCCACATCGAAGCCGCACTTAACATTATTGGCAGGCGATCAGGTCTATCTGGACTTGCCGACTCTCAAAAACTTCCCGGATGATCTGGCGTGGCTGGCCGAAAAGTTCGAGCAGGATTACACGCTCAACTGGCAGGGGCCGCTCGCCTATACGCAGGTCCTGTCGGCAGCCCCCGGCGTCTCGCTCCCGGATGACCATGAATATTGGAACAACTATCCGCATCCGAGTCCATTTATTCAAAACAGTCTCACGCTGGAGGGACGCAATAGCTGGCGGCAGGCTGCACGAGCAGCGTATGAAGGCTTCCAGTTAGCCTACCCTGCGCAATGGGGCGAACATTGGTATCTGGATGTGCCACCGCTCTCCTTCTTTTTCGCGGACACGCGCAGCACTAAGGATGAGAATCGCGGATTCACGATGATGGACCACAATAAAATGGAGGAATGGGCCGCTCATGTTATTGACAACAGACTGTTCGGCCTCTTTATTTCGGGCCAGTCGCTATTCAGAGAGCCGGCCAGTGACTTGAGCGGTGGGGTGGGTGATTTCGAGCTGCCCAATTACGGGGACTATGGGCGAATCGTGACCTGTCTACAGAGACTCGTGGATGCCGGTCGCCCTGTCGTTTGCCTGACGGGCGACGTGCATTGGGGGCGCGTCACCGTCGCGCGCGATATGCGCACAGGTAGAAATGCCTTCAGCGAGATTATCTCCTCGCCCAGTTCGCTCGTGACGACCGTCGGGGCAGATCAGGCGAAGCAGCTCGGCGGATTTCTCGGCGGGCTTTTCGGAAAGAAGAACCCCTGGCCGCGCCATTCCGATCCGGATAAACCGCCGGTCTTTCTTGCCTCCGAGGCTCTACAGGGGCGTTTCCCCTGCGAAATGCTGTATCCGCAGAGAGGCAATCACGTCGTTCTACTTAAATTCCGGCAGCAGGGCGGAGGTCTCGAACTCCGTATCCAATACTGGCCGCTCAGCTTGGATAGAAACCTGGGCAGGCCCGTCGAGGTTGGGCCTATTGATCTGACCAGCACGTAAGAGGAGATGGCATGATTAATATTCTCAGTTCCAACGCATCAGCGCCGAGCGATCTATTTGTTGAAGTGAAGCGGAAGAATGATGAAGATAATCTACAGTGGCTGAGCCGGACTCTGCCGGACCATGAGGGTAAGACTTTATGCGTCATGGTGGGAGGCGTTAACGCCACCTCATTCCGTTTGCGTATGGCGCAGTCACACGTGCGCAGCGACCTGTTGCCGAGCTACTGGTCACACGTGATGTTGCTCGAAAAGATAACGAAGAATATGGCATCCTCGCCCGTCTACGAAATCTCTTTAGAACCGGCGCAGGGGTTTGACTTCCCGCCTCCGTCCAACGGTGTGCAAAAGAGTAAACTCGGCCAGTATCGTGACATAGAGTTGTACCCTAACATTGCCGTGCTCGCTGTCCCGGTAACTATAGATGAAGTGAAGAAAGCCCTGGATCGTTTTCAGAAACAGCGCGCCACCTTAGACGCAGTGGACCTGATGGTTCGCTGGCTGGCCTACATTTGGGGTGTCGGGGATAGCCAGAATCCGCTGCTTCAAGGAATGGGTATTCCGTCGGCGGCGATGCTGGAGATAGTTTTCGGCGCTGCCGGGTATGACCTTACACCCGGACTGGAAAGCCGTTCGAGCTGTCCGGAAGCCATCTGGCAGGCGGCCAAGTGGTGGCATGAATACTATGAAGATCAAAATCGCGTCAGCCTTATCGGTCTATATCATATCGGGCACGCGCTGGAGTGAGAAATGGAAATAAGCCAAGACATCAACACAGAATCTCCGGACAGACTGCTCATCGCGTCTGTCCGGAGATTCTGTGCGGGTGTGTTGCAAAGGTTGGTGCTGCAGTATGTCGTTAAGCCTCGATGGTTGTCCCCCTTTCGCTAGTATTGAAGTCCCCGGAGACAGTCAATCTAGATGGTGCCAATGTCGACGATGTCGATGTCTATATCTTCGATGATAGTGGCATTGGCTATCTGATCTTGAGCGACGGCGGTGGGGATGAGATTGGTGATGCGCGGTGCAATGGCGTCGATTTTTGTCACTGTGCTGCGGATGGGGTTGATGCTGATGGCGCAAGGGTTGTCCCCGATGGTGATAACGCCGGCGATAGTGTTGGC
>DASWMI010000050.1:0-19701 GCA_036399835.1 Pyrinomonadaceae bacterium
TCATCCATCTCAACTGGCGCAGGCCCCTGCTCCGATTCCCACGCGCTCACGGAGAACTGCGAGATCGAGCCGTTTTACAAAGGCATCAAGAAGGTGCTGCTGCTCGCAGTGGCGCTCGCACAAATAGAATAAGAAGGCTGAGTGAAAAGAGAGCATAGCGCTTCTCTTATCATTCATCACTCATTACTCAGCACTCATCACTTATTTAATACGCGTCGTCGCCGCGCAGCATGACGGGGAGTGTGCGAAGGAGGATTTTGAGGTCGAGCAGGAGCGACCAGTTCTCTATGTAAAAGAGGTCCAGCCGGACCATCTCCTCAAAGGGCAGGCGATTGCGGCCAGAGACCTGCCAGAGTCCTGTCAGGCCGGGCTTCATATCTAGCCGTTTGCGATGCCACAACTCATAGGCTTCGACCTCATAAGGAATCGGCGGGCGTGGTCCAACGATGCTCATATCGCCTCGCAGCACGTTGAAGAGTTGCGGCAGTTCGTCCAGGCTCAAGCGCCTGAGCACGCGCCCGACGCGCGTCACGCGTTTGTCTGCGACCAGTTTATAGGCGGGCCGCAGAGAGTCTCCGAGATTTGTTTCAGGGAGACCCGCGATAAACTGGCGCTGGTATTCTCTGTGTATGCTGTCGTCGGTATCTGCGCGCATCGTGCGAAATTTGTAGAAGAGAAAGATGCGCCCGTCCATCCCTACGCGCTCCTGCTTGTAGAAGACAGAGCCTTTCGAGTCGAGCCTGATGAGCGCGGAGATAATAATCCAGACGGGAGAGAGAATGGTCAACGCGACCGAAGCGATGATGATGTCGGATGCGCGTTTGACGAGGCGCGCGGCGCTTGAGAGAGGCTCGCGGAAGAGGCGTATCATCGGGAGCGCGCCGATCTGGTCAATCTCGGTCTTGCGCGGCAGACAGTTAAAGAGGCTCGGCGCGATGCGAAACTCAACGCCGCGCCTGCGGCCCACACGCATCATCACATCAAAGAGCGCATCGCCCGGCACACGCGGGTCCGTAATGATGACTTCATTCGCGCCGGATTCCCTGATGACTTCTGGCAGGCTCTTAAAATTACCGACGAGAGGCACGCCCTCGAACATCTCTTCCAAACTCGCTTCATTGCTTTCCACCACACCGATCACGCGATAGCCAAGCTCTGGTCGCTCGCGCATCTCCTTGATACACAAGGCGGCCTCTGGTCCAACGCCCACGACCAGCGTCGGAATGAGGTTAATGTCGCGCTTGCGTGCAAAGGTCTGCGCGAGGCGGACCAGCAGCCGGACAGTGCCGAACGTTGCGAGCGCTAGAAAGAAATCGAGCACGAAGACGCCGCGCGCGTAAGAGAAGGCACGATACTGGAAGCCGCCGCGATAAAGAAAAGCCGCCGCCACGATGAGCAGGCTGCCGATGGCCGTCGCTTTAAAGAGCCGAGCCGCGTCATCTACGAATGAAAACTCGCCGCGCAGCCTGTACATCTCGTGATAAGCAAGCGACAGCAGGCGTATCGGCAGGATCAGCAGCAGCAAAGCTCCATAAGGCGCAAACCTTCCGCTCCAACCGAGGCTGCCATCCGACGCCCTCTGAAAAATAGAGATGCCCTCGCGAAAATAGAAAGCCGCCATAAAAGCCAGACCGGCAATCAACAGATCGCCAACAATCAGCAGAGCCTTGACGGTGGGCACGACCCACTGCGGCGCGCGCGCCGGAACACGCACGGCCCGCGCCTCGCTCGCCCTCTCTTTAATCTGCTCCACTCTCATTTCATCAAATCGTCAACGCATGAATCTTCAATAAATGAATCGCTTTTTCTCTTCAAGTTTCAAGACAATATCAAGTCTGCCACTTCCGAGCGCACGTGCAAAGCCTTTCGGGCATTGGTCCGGCTCTTCTTTTCCAGAGGCAAAGCCAGCAAGTCTTCCCTCGTGCTGATGCGGCGGAGGCGTCCCTGCCTCACAAGCTCTTCATCAACGGCGGCCCAGCGCCCCGCGTAGATGGTCGCGGCGGGGACGCCGAGCGCAGCCGCCTCGCGGTTCATAGTGCCCCCCGCGCTGACGACCAGATCGGAAGCCGCGATCAGGTTCGCGCCGTCGAGCGCCCTGCGCGGCATGATGAAATTAGCGCCCTCTCTGGAAGCATATCTTGCGCGCTGCTCTTCGGTGCGCGGGAGAAGGATAATCCTGGTCCGAGGATGCGCGCAAAGCGTTTTCAGCAGCTCCTCAAAAAGCTCGTTCTCAAAACGGTGATAGAGCGCATCTAATGCGGGAGGCCGGACCAGCACCAGTATCTCGTCTGGACCAATGCCAAGCTCGATGAGCGTCTCGGCGAAGGCAGGGTCGGGCGCAAAGTTTGCCAGGTAGACATCTTCCTTGATTCCGTCATAGCGCCTGACGCGCGCCCGCTTCGCTCCATACTTGCGTAGAGTCTCCGCGGGAAAGGCTTGCGGCACGATGATGCGCGAGGCGAGGCGGAAAGCCAGATGATTGGCGGGCTGGTGTTCGTAATCCATGAGCGTCACGCTGCGTAGACGAAGCGCGCGAGCCGCCATTAACTGCGCGTAAGAGTTATGGCTGACGGCCAGATCGAAGCCGCGCCCGCGTGCCCATCTCCCAAGCAGATATGCGCGGCCCAGAATATTTCCGGCCTTGCCCTTGAGATGACGCCCGCCATGCCCACCTATAATTTTTGGTCCAAGACCCGCGGCCTCGGCCAGCTCGACCGTCTGCGCAAAATCCCGCGCCGTCACTTCAACCTCAGCGCCGCGCCCCTCAAGCTCAGGAATAAGCGCGCGAAAGAAAGGCACGTGCGGCGAGTTCGCCAGATCAATCCAGATACGCATCAACGAAAGGATGAAGGATGAGCTATCTAAAGAGACTCAGAACAGATTTCAGAATCAGCCACCGCAGACACAAAGGCACAGAGAGAAGATAAATCAGGATGTAATAAGAGTTTTCAACACTTCTTTTCTGCTTATTCTCCGTGTCTCTGTGTCTGCGGTGGCTCATCTTCCGGTTTGGAAATAATCTCTTAATGAGCGATTCTTCATCTCTCATCGCTTATCTCTCATCCCTTCCAGCAGTCTTGCCAGACCATAGAGCATCCAGCCCTGTGACCAGCGCATGTAGGGCGTGCGAATAGTGTAGAAGCGTCGCCGCTGGTAGCGGAAGAATCCGCGCGGGTCGCGCAAATTTTTGATGGACCAGCGCGCTATCGTTTCCGCCAGAGAGCGTGCGCCGTCGTCTATCTCCTGTAATTCCATCAGCGCGACGATGGCCGCGCCCGCCGCATGCGCGTCCGCCGGATAGAGCCGGTCATGGTAGTATTTCGGCCACCCGTTCGCAAGAAAGAACCTCTCGCGCCAGAATAAATAACCGCGCCTGAGCGAGTCCGTCAATTCGGCGCTCTGTGCGGCGCGTGCGGCGATGATGCGAGAGAGGCTGGTCAGGATAAAAGCCGTGTGAAAGTTGTCGGACCAGGATTGAAACTGCGCCGCGCCGTAAGCCCATGAGCCGTCCGCGCGCTGACGTCTAGCGACGTACACAGCCCCGCGACTGGACCAATCAAGCAGCTCTTGCTCACCCGTCAGGGCGCCGACACTGCCAAGAGTCTCAGCCGCGAGCAGGCTCGCATTAAAGACCCTGGTCCGGTCCAGAGGTGAATAGCTCCAGCAGACCTCCGCTTCCGTCTCCTCCGTGCGATGTAGGTCGCGCAGGATAAAATCGCAGGCCGAGCGTGCCGTCGCAAGATAAGATTCATCATCGAGCGCGAGCGAGGCTTCCACCAGCGCACGTGCGGCAAAGGCCGTCGGCACAATCGCTGGCGTTCCCTTCGGCGCAAAGAAAGCGCGTCCCTGCCAGTCGAAGTTGTAGCCCCAGGCCGCGCCGCTCCAACCTTCCAGTCGCATCGCCAGCAAATCCTCAAGCAGACGGCGCGCATCCATTTCAGCTTCCCTGGTCGGCTCAAGGCGAAACCTGGAGAGCGCCGCCAGCGCAAATAGCGCCAGCCCCTTAGAGTTTCTTTCGGCGCGGACCTGGACCAGCGGGCGCAGGTTGACGGGCGAGCGTTTGAAGAGTTGAGTCCAGATGAGACGCGCAGCGCGAGAGTGCTTGAGGGGAGTTGATTGAAAGAGGCGACTGTTGAGCGCGTCGAACGGGTCGTGACCGGCATACCGGCGGGCGCGACACCAGTCGGCCAGAGTCTCGTAGCTCTTCTCGAATTCATTTTTGAGAGTCGTGTCGGCTGGCGTCTTGCTGAGGCGCTCTGCGCTGCTCACTGCTTGCTGCTCACAGTCTCTTCAACGCGGCGGCGCGTTTCGACGAAGCTTTCGTGCCATAGCTCGAACATGAGCAAGGTCCAGAGGAGCTTGTGATGATTGGCCTGCCCGCGCTCGTGCTCCTGTTGCAGACGCGAGACGTAGTCCGCATCGAAGAGACCGCCACGGCGTATGCGTTCGGGCGAGAGCATGTCGCGCGCGAGCGGGCGCAATTTACCCTTGAGCCATTCAGCCACCGGAACGCCGAAGCCCTTCTTGCCGCGTTTTGCCACGAAGGGAGGCAGAAGCGGCTCGATGGCTTTTTTCAGAATGTACTTGGTCTTGCTCCCGCGCAGCTTGTAGCTGACGGGCAAGGATGCCGCGAACTCCGCCACGCGCTGGTCCAGAAATGGAGCGCGCACTTCCAGAGAGACGGCCATACTCGCGCGGTCAACCTTCGTCAGGATGTCTTCGGCCAGATAGAGCCGCGTGTCCAGGCTCTGCATACATTCGACTATGTTGTCGGCGTCGCACTCTTCTTCAAGCAGTCGGCGCGCGTGAGCATAAACATCAACGTCGCTGGCTCGTCTGGCTTCATCCGAGAGGAGCGCGTTTTGTTGCGCGGGCGTAAACGAGCCGAACCAGACGTGATGACGTGTCACCTGATCGTAATTTGACCCCGTCACAAACCTGCGCGCCTTGAAATCGAAAGAGAGATTCCTGGTCTTGACGGGCAGGTTGCGCACGAGAGGCTCTATCAGCAGGCGGCGCAGGGCTCGCGGCAGCCGCGTGTAGATTTCCGCGCAGCGATGGCCCAGATACATCGGATAACCCGCAAACAATTCATCGCCTCCGTCTCCCCCTAGAGCGACCGTGACGTGCTTGCGCGTAAAGCGCGAGAGCAGATAGGTCGGGACCAGCGAAGGGTCGCTCAGCGGTTCGTCCATCCAGGAGCCAATCTCACCGACCAGGTTGGCGGCGAGGTCAACGCTCAGTCTCTCTTCATGATGATCCGTGCCGAGGTATTCGGCGACGGCGCGCGCATAGGCCGATTCATCAAATGAAGATTCCGCGAAGGAGACGGAGAAAGTCTTGACGGCTTCGCTCGAAGCGCGCACGGCCATCGCCGCCACGGATGAAGAATCCACGCCGCCCGAAAGCAGCACGCCGAGCGGCACGTCGGAGACCAGCCGCAGACGCACAGAGTCGGCCAGCAATTCTCGCAGCTCTGCGGCGGCCTCTTCTTCGGAGGGCGCAGGCTGGCGCGTCTTGTAGCTCAAACGCCAGTAGGGCCGCACCTCTACGCGGCCTTCTTCGAGCGTCAGGGTGTGCGCAGCCGTGAGCTTCTGTATGCCCTTGTAAATCGAGAGCGGCGCGGGCACGTAATCGAAGGAGAGATAATGACGCAGGGCATCCAGATTCAGTTCGGGGTGGACCAGCGGATGAGCGAGCAGGACTTTCGGCTCTGAGGCGAAGAGGAGTGTGCCATTGAAGATGCCCCAGTAGAGCGGCTTTTCTCCGAAGCGGTCGCGCGCGATAAAGAGCCTGCGACGGCGCGCATCCCACAGTGCGAAGGCGAACATCCCGTTGAGTTGCTGGACCATCTCTGGTCCAAACTCTTCGTAGAGATGCGGCAGGACTTCCGTGTCGGATTCGGAGCGAAACGTGTGCCCGCGTCGTTCCAGGTCTTGCCGAAGCTCACGGTAGTTGTAAATCTCGCCGTTGAGGACGACCGCCACGCTCCTGTCTTCATTAAAAACAGGCTGCTCGCCCGTTTGCAAATCAATAATGGCGAGCCTGCGCATCCCCAGGGCGACGCCCGTTGCGGTCATCATTCCTTCGGAATCCGGGCCGCGATGCGTCATCCGCTCGCACATCGCATGGAGCAGCTCTCGCGCGCCCTCAGCAGGCGGCACGCGCGCATCCAAATTGGCCCATCCGGTAATCCCGCACATGATTAAAACTTCTCTTGAACCTTAACTCGCCATCCCCTCTTCGATGAAATGATATTCAACCGCTCTCGCTGGATGACGCAAATCTGGAGCAGGCTACAACTCCTTATCCTTGAGTCCAATCGTTTCGCGCACGGCGTAGACGCGCTTATTCTGCGATTCATGATAAGTGCGGACGAGCATCTCGGCCAGCAGACCCATCAACAAAAACTGCACGCCGACGGCAAACATGACGATGGCTAGAATCGGCAAAGGCGTCTGCACGAAGTCTGCTTTGTGAAAGATTTTTAAAAAGAGCGCGTAGAGGCCCGCGAGCAGCGAGATGACGACGGCAATCATCCCGAACGTGCCAAAGACGTAGATCGGTTTTGTCTGGTACGAGGCCATGAATTTAATCGTGATGAGATCAAAGACAACCTTGAGCGTGCGCGAGAGTCCGTACTTCGACTTGCCCATCGTGCGCGGGTGGTGCTCCACGGGAATCTCCGTCACACGCGCGCCCGCCCATGAAGCATAGATAGGGATAAAGCGATGCATCTCGCCATAGAGCCGCACGTCTTCCAGGGACTCGCGGCGATAAGCCTTGAGCGAGCAGCCGTAATCATGCAGCGGCACGCCTCCGATCCATGAGATTAAACGGTTGGCGAGCATGGATGGAATCTTGCGCGTGACCATCTTATCCTTGCGGTCCTTGCGCCAGCCCGAAACGACATCATAGCCCTGGTCCAGCTTCTCCAGCAGACGCACGATGTCCGCCGGGTCGTTCTGAAGGTCCGCGTCCATAGGGATCAGCACACGCCCGCGCGCGTGGTCAATGCCCGCGGCCATCGCCGCCGTCTGCCCGTAGTTGCGCCTGAGCGCGACGACGCGCACGCGCTGGTCCACATGGGCCAGCCCGCGCAGGATTTCCAGGCTGCCGTCCGAAGAGCCGTCGTCAACGTAAATAATCTCCGCCGTGCGACCGAGCTTTCTCAAAGCCTCGTCGAGCTTCGCGTGGAGCGGGCGCAGGTTAGGCTCTTCGTTATAGACGGGCAGAAAGACGGAAAGCTCCGGCGCTTCCGTGCCGCTCTCATCCTCCTGCCTGCTGATGACGGTCTCTTCTTCGTCGTAAGTCTTCATCTTTAATCCAGTCAACGCGTCAATCATCAATCGTCAAGAGCTAAAACCCGTCTTTCATGATTGACGCGTTGGCGCGTTCAAGTCTTTTCGCTCCGACGCGCGACGCATAAAGCAGAGACGCCGAACGGAAAATTTATGTGGCGCAGGAAGTGTCTTTCAGCGCCGAGCACGCGCCCCAGGATGCCGTTGAGCGCCGAGACGTTGATGTTATTTTCCGAAGCCGGCTTGAGGCCCGTCGCGCGCATTATTATTCTGCCGAAAAGTACGGGCGCGAAAAAGCTGATGTTGGCGTAAGTCGCGCGCTCGACTTCGAGGCCCGCTGCGCGCACAGAGCGGCTCAGGGAAGCAAGGGTATAACGCCGCCTGTGATGGCTCACGTCATCCTGCACGCCCCACAGAAACATAAAGGCAGGAACAAAAAAGAGCGCACGCCCACCTGGACGCAGGACGCGCCGCATCTCTTTGAGGCCAGCCACGTCGTCATCCAGATGCTCTACGACATCGAGCGCCGTCACCAGGTCAAAAGAGTTATCCTCAAAGGGCAACTTCTCCGCCTCGCCCTGCCGCACGCCCTCTAATCCACGCGCGCGACAGAAAGAGAGCGCGTCCGCAGAGACATCCACGCCTTCTGCCTCGCCGTACCGCGCCAGCAGCTCAAGATTCGCGCCCGTCCCGCACCCGACATCCAGTATGCGCGGGCGCTCGGTTTCCAGATTACGGCAAATCTCTTTGACAAAGCTCTCTATGATGCGACGACGCCCGGCAAACCACCAGTGAGATTCCTCTACGCGATACATAATCGCGTAGGTGTGCTGCTGCATCTCCTGCGGCAGGCTGTGACCGATGTTTTTCGTGACGCTCGACATTGGTTAAATAAGAAGCCTCGATAAAGATAGAGGGTTGAAAGTAAAAGCTTGAGCTTTCATCTCAACTCTCTCAATCTGGCTTTGCTTCAATCCTTCCAAACCCGCGCCAGCTATTCTTGTTGTGCCAGCTTATCTGGACCAGGCTTGCGCCGATTGTCTGCCACCATTCTTCAAACTCTTCACGAGAAATATAGAAGGCCGTCGGGGCGACCAGGTGGTCGAAGACTATCGTGTGCTGCTCGCGCCATCCGAAACCGGAGATGGCGTTGAGATATTCATTGTAGAACAAACGGCGCGCGAGTGCAGCACCGCTCGCGCTCCGGTTGAGTGGTCCATAGATGAGCTTGGTCGCAGCGTAAACGGCTGCCGCCGGAAGCTTGGAGAGATGCAGAAGGGCGCGGCGGTCTATGCGTGAAGTGACGCGCTCGCGCAGAGGGTTAATAAAGCGCGTAATCCATTCGTTATTCTCCGCGCCGTAGACCCAGGCCGAAAGCTGGCCTCCGGCTTTGACCCTCGAAGAGAGCGAGACGAAGCCCGCGCGCGGGTCCGGCAGATGATGAAGCACGCCGACCGAGAAAGCGTAATCGAAGATGCGGCGCAAAGGCAGTTGATAAATATCCGCCTGTATGATGTGCGCGTTTTCCAGCTCGCGTGTCGCGGCGAAGGCCGATTCGACCGCCGCGCTCAGATCAACACCGATGACATCAAGTGCTCCCCAGCGCGCCGCAAGCTGCGTGTGCCTGCCTTTCCCGCAGCCGCCTTCAAGCACCACTTTGCCTTTAAAAAACTCGGGCTCGACGGGCGCAATCCAGCCCAGAAACTGCTCCGCATACCGCCCGTCTTCCTGCGTGAAGTGTTGCCACTGCCAGCCGAAATTCCTGGCCGTCGCGGCCTTGTCAGCCTCAACCTCTTCGAGGTCCGCGAAGCGCGGCACACCGCGCACGACCGGAAAGCGGCGACCACAGGCGATGCAATCAAGATCGCCCTCCAAGACATGCTCCGCCTCGCTCTTCGCCACCGCCAGCAGATGAATCTCTCCACCACAGGCAGGGCACGCCAGGTATGGCAACAATCTTTCTCTCATAAGTAAAAGAGTCCGAGAGTCTGAGAGTCTGGAGTCAAAGGCCGGAAGACTTTTTTTGTCTTTGGCTTTTGACTCCGGACTTCAGACTCCAGACTCCAGACTGTTTTTAAACCATTCGACGAAACGACGAATGCCTTCCTCGATCTGTGTCTGCGGGTTATAGCCGAGCAGGCGGCGCGCCTTCTCTATGTTGGCGAAGGTTTGCGGCACATCGCCCGGCTGCGGCGGCTGGCGATTGATAACAGCCTTGTGGTCCAATTCCTTTTCAAGCAAAGCGATTAATTCGCGCAGCTCAACCGTGCGAGATTCGCCCAGGTTAAAGACTTCGTAATCGCTCGCCGTGTAATCAATCGAGGCGCGCACGCCAGCGATGATGTCTTCGATATAGGTGTAATCGCGCCGCGTCGTGCCGTCGCCGAAGACGGGGATGGATTGGCCCGCATTAATCAGCCTGGCGAATTTGTGTATGGCGAGGTCTGGCCGCTGCCTCGCTCCATAGACCGTGAAGAATCGAAGGCACACAGAGCGCAGCCCGTAGAGATGCGAGTAGGTATGGCAGAGCAGCTCGCCCGCCGCCTTCGTCGCGGCATAGGGCGAGATGGGCTGGCGTATGGAATCCTCTTCGCTAAAAGGGACGCTTGAGTTGATGCCGTAGACGGATGAAGACGAGCCGAAGACGAACTGGCTGACACCATGCCTGCGCGCCAGCTCAAGCAGGTTGAGCGTGCCGTTGATGTTTGTCTGCGCGTACAGCTCAGGTTCTTTCAATGAAGGACGCACGCCCGCCCGCGCCGCCAGATGCACGATGCAGTCAAACCTATTTTCAACGAAGAGAGGCTCAAGCAAAGGGCGCTCGCGTATGTCCGCCTGGACCAGTTTATATGATTCATCCTTGAGGTGAGAGCTAACGTTTCTGCGTTTGACTTCCGGCGCGTAAAAGTCGTTGAAATCGTCAACCACAGTCACGCGCCAGTCTCCTTCCGCCAGAAGGCTATCCACCAGATGCGACCCGATAAAGCCTGCCCCGCCCGTCACAAGAATATTTTTCATAATCAATCAGTTTTCGATTTTCAGTTTTCAGTTTTCAGTCGAAGCAACCTGTCTTTGCTCAAAACTAAAAACTGGAAACTGGAAACCGATTACTTCTTCGCGTATATCCAGAGATGCCAGCCCCAGCGCGAGGCCAGGCGCGCTTCCAGAGAGCGCGGCAGGAGATTTCCGACGAGCGGCATCCAACGCTTATTCAAAAAGTGCGTCGCCAGCTTGACCTCCGCGAAGTCCCTGAACAGCTCGCGGGCCTCCCTACGCGAATAGACACGGGCCAGCGGATTGCCCGCGCCGTCCGTATTTCGATTCAGAAATTCTCCCGGCGCAAGATAGCTCTCTTCGTCTTCTTTCAAGCGCCTCGCATGTTCGCGCAGCGAATCCTTAGGCTCGCCCGTCAGCAACTGGACCAGCTTGATGCCCGGCTCATACTTCAGCAGGCGCGCTCCCGCGCGTCTAAGCATTCCTATGTTGACGCGATAATTGTACGAATCTCTGTGATAGAGCATGACGACGGCGCGCCCTTCGGGACGCAGGACGCGATGCACCTCGCGCACCGCTTGCTCCGTGTCCGGCGTGTGATGCAGCACGCCGTGCGAATAAACGAGGTCGAAGCTTTCGCTGGGGAAGTCCAGATTCTCTGCGTCCGCCGTGCGAAATTGTCCGGCGAGGTCGAACAGCTCGAAACGCCTGCGCGCCAATTCTACGGCGGCATCGGTCAGGTCAACGCCCGTGTAGTCAGCGCCCGCGCGAGCAAACTGCGCTCCGTCTGTGCCCAGCCCGCAGCCGATCTCAAGCACGCGCAAGCCCCTCGCGCTCTCGAAATCCGCGGCTGCCGGAATGTGCCATTCCTTATTGTAGCGATGCTCCTCGACCAACTCGTAAAAGCGGCGCGTGCCCGGCTCGGCATCCGTAAACTTCGTGCCGCAGGGGTTGGCCTGCCAGAAGCTGCGCACGCGCTCTTTTAAGTTGTAACCGGTATCCGACATGAAGAGAAAACTGCTCTTTGCGAGAGGCTCAGATGACAGCCCATCCTGCTTCGCGTGTAGATAGAGAGCCTCCGCCACGCTCAAGCAAAGAGAGAAAAGTAGCACGCCCTCAAGCGAGACGACAAGTGCGGAAATCAGCGACCGCAACCGGGAAATTCCGCTTGGAACATCAATCTCCAGCGGAAGCTAAAGAGGCTCCGGCTGCACAGCGTCATTGATGAAATCCGCGACCTGTTTTAAGTAAGCATCCCCGCCGAAGCCGACGACGTTGTGGCCCGCGCCGGGAAAGAGCAGGAGTTTTTTAGGGCCTCTGGCCGCGTCGTAAAGGACGTGTGATTGCTCCGTTGGAATCGTCGGGTCGGGGTCTCCGTGCGTGATAAGGACGGGGCAACTGACGCCTGATAATTTGCGCGCCGATTCAAAACGATTCTTCCCGAGCGAGTGCAGCCAGCGCGGCGACCAGGGAAACATCGCCGCCGCCATATCGCTCGCCGAGCTTAAACCCGATTCCAGGACCAGCGCCCCGCATCCTCTGCGCGAAGCCACATCTATGGCGGCGGTCGTCCCCAGCGATTGCCCGTAGAGCACTATCCTTTCGGCGGGCACGCCGCGTTGGTCCAGAATGTAATCGTAGGCCGCATCCGCATCCGTATAAATATCCCGCTCGCTCGCGACGCTGCCCTCGCTGCGCCCGTAGCCGCGATAGTCCAGCAGCAGGACATCAAGGCCGCGCGCGGCCAGTCGCTCTCCGACCCAGCCGACGTTATTCAGGTTGCCGCCGTTGCCATGAAAGTAGATGACGGTCGCGGGTGCGGCCTCAGCCTGCGAGTGTACGAACCAGCCGTGCAGCCGCACATGATCGGAGGTGGTCAGCCAGACATCCTCGCCTCCAAGGGGAATGGTCCAGTCGTTGCCGGGAGCATAACGCTCAGGATGAAAGACGACAGCCGTCTCGAAACGGCGCAGGGCGAAAAACAGGAGGCATACTGAAAGGATCGTCAACCCGATAAACATAAAGACAGCTTTACGAATGCCCGCTCTCCTTGTTCGTGCTTCTGGTCCAAAAACTTAGTCTGCTATCTGCCTTTGAGGCTCGAATAAGTCTTGACGCATTGCCATCGCCCGTCCCTTTTAATCCACACGTCCATGTACAACCACTGACGAGTCTTCGATTCTCCCTTTTCTTTGACTCGAATCGTATCCACTCCCGTCAAGATAGCCATCTCTTCATAGACCTGCACTTCCAACTGGTCACTCACTGCGGACTCGATAACCATCTCAGGCTGTCTATTTTTAATCGAAGCCAGGTACTCGGATTTAGTCGCCCCACCGACAAAGCTAAATTCGTCTGCCAGCAACCGGTCCAGCGTTTTGACATCGCCCCTGACGGTCGCGTCATCCCAGGCGCGCACCAGGTTTCGCAATTCCTGCTCGACCTTCAAATCACGAGCGCTCTTTTTATCCTTCGTCTGACCGAAAGCAAAAGAGCCGGTTAAGAGAATCATAGCGGCGAGAATCAAAGCGCGCTTCATCGAATTATCTTCCTTTCGAGGATTATGAGGAGGATTAAACTTTGCGCATCTGTGCGGTTAATGTTGGACGTTGGCGGGCGGCGGTGGCCCGGCGGGGCTGCCCGTCTGCGTCCTTGCGCCCACGACTTCACGGAAGCTCTCCGTGACCTTTTGCAGCGTCAACTGGTTTTTGTCTATACGCGAGCGCAAGGTCCACGTCAGGATTTGATGAAAATGCTCCGGCGTCTCGACCGTCGTCACGATGTACGCAATCTTATAACTGTTGACCGTGCCCTGCACTTCATATTGCATGCCCATATAGACATTAACGTTGACGGGAATAGCAGGCGTGGCCTCAGCCGACTCGACCCTTGAGATAAAATTTTTACGAGTCAGCTCGGTAAAATCTCCGAGCGTAGTATCTTCCGCAAAGTCCTCCTTGCTTTCGCTGATGACGACCACGTACATCTCCGCCAGTCTGTTCGCAGCCTGTATGCCTGCCCGCTCATTCAAGGTCGTCTCCGCGCGCCAGCCGCCCGGGATGGTTAATTGAAATCTTCCGTCGCGGCTGGTCAAGACGGTCGGCTTGCCGGACTTCTGCGCCTCCTGCCGCAAACGCTGGACCAGCGTGCAACCCAGGAGAGCCGAGACGAGCAGCGCCAGTGGAAAGAGTTTTTTGAAGAGATGCAGGTCCATATTTACCGTGCTTTATACGTTGGTCCAAATGCTTTTTGAGAGCTGTGCTTCAGAACATGATGAAGAAAGAGCGCCCTTCAAGCGTGCGGCTCTCCCCGGCAATCGCACGCGATGGCGATTTGAGCTATCATCTGCCTGAAGGGCTTCGCGATGCCCTTTAGCCCTGCGCGCCTTTTGCCTCAAGGCTGGACGAGGCCCATCAACAAGAACGATTCGAGGAGAAGCTTTCATCATGGCTAAGATTTTGAAACGTCTGGAAACGAAGGCCGTTCACGCCGGGGAGCCTGAGCCACGCATCAACGGTGCTGTGGTCCTGCCGATCTTTCAGACCGCTATGTTTGAGTACGCGGGTGAGACAAGCTATCACGACCTCAAATACATCCGTCTGAATAATACACCGAATCACGTCGCACTTCATCAGAAGCTGGCGGCGCTGGAAAACGGCGAAGCGGCGCTCGTCACGGCGAGCGGGATGGCCGCCGTCTCGACTGCGCTCTTGACGGTGCTCTCGGCGGGAGACCACCTGCTGGCCCAGGACTCGCTCTACGGCGGCACGCATGGTTTCATCACACAGGATTTCAGCGGCTTCGGTCTCTCTTTCGACTTTATCAACGCCACAGACCCTGCCACCTGGGAGCTGCTGCTGCGCCCCAACACGCGCGCCATCTACGTCGAGACGATTACGAATCCGACGATGCAGGTCGCGGACCTCAAAGCTGTGGTCCAGTTTGCGCGAGAGCACAATCTGGTCTCGATTATTGATAACACCTTTGCCAGCCCTGTTAATTTCCGCCCGCTCGAACTCGGCTTCGACCTCTCGCTTCATAGCTGCACGAAATATCTCAACGGCCATTCGGACATCGTGGCGGGCGCTTGCATCGGGAGCACGAGCTTGATTGAAAAGATTACGCACAAGCTCAACCATCTCGGCGGCTCGCTCGACCCTCACGCGGCCTTTCTGCTTCAGCGCGGCATCAAGACGCTGGCCCTGCGTGTGCGTTACCAGAACGAGAGCGCGCTGAAAGTGGCCCAATTTCTGGAGGGCCATCCGGCGGTCGCACAGGTCAACTATCCGGGCCTCGAAAATCATCCGAGCTACCAGCGCGCACGCGACCTCTTTGAAGGCTTTGGCGGGATGCTGAGCTTTGAATTAAAGGGCGGCGTGGAGGCCGCGGAAAGCTTTATCGGGAAGACTGAGCTTCCGGTAATCGCTCCGAGCCTCGGCGGGGTGGAGACGCTTCTAACGCGGCCTGCCATCACCTCTCACGCAGGACTCTCGCCCGAAGGACGCCAGCGCATAGGCATCAGCGACGGTCTGATTCGCGTCTCCATCGGCATAGAGGCGACCGAAGATTTGATAGAAGATTTCGCGCAAGCTCTCTCAACTTAATCCTCCATGTGCGCGAGTCTTCATCAAAGAGCAATGGCAAGCTCGCGCCACTGATAAAGATAAAGGGCGACCTCTGTGGGCCGCCCTTCATGGTTGAGGATACCTCTCTCAAATTTCCAAAGCTTCTTCAAGGCGCGAGCGGAATCGGCAGCTCGAAGGCTTTCAGTACGCGGTCAGCCGTCTCGCGGCCAGCGCGTTGAAGCGCCGCGTCGTCATCCACGCGCGCCTGCGGCCCTGAGTTGCCGTCGCCCTTTGAACCCTGACGATCTTTTTTACCGCTGGTCCAGGCGTATGAAACCTGGCTGAAGATAGTTTCGTGATGCCTGGTTTCGGCAGTCGCGGGCTTGAGCACATTTAAATCCACCACCAGGCTGCCGAGGTGGCCTAGTGCGCTGCGCCGCGCACGCGGGTCGGGCTGACGCTCTTCGAGATGTACCCAGATAACAAAACTCTCCTTCTCTTCTTTGGCGCGCTCCGTGGCTTCCCTGCGATTCAGACGCCCGGCGCGCCGCGCCTTCAAAGCGTGAACGGCTTCCAGCCTTTCCATCAGACCGTCAACAAAATCCTCCGGCCTCCCCCACGAAGCCACTTCGGGCGAGAAGGAATATGTTACCAGAAGAGAGATTTTGATTGCCTCCGCTTCAGTCGCAGCAATCGCCGGCTGCCGCGCAGCCCCGCCGCGCTGCGCCTCGCGCCGCCCCGACTGGCCCAGCGCCGCCTGCCCCGCAAAGATAAAGAGCAGAGCGCACAGAAGAGAGTTTACAAAGCTTCTCGAAAGCCCCAAGGACCAGCCAAACTTCACTGACCTGTCTAACTTCATAAAAGCATCCCTCGCAAAAATCTTTCTGCCTGACATACTACAACAAATTGCGTCGGTTATTTCCCTCCGGCAGAAATAATACGCTCGATCAGTTTGGCATCGTCCGGCAAGAGGCCGACTCTGGCGAGGCGCGGTGTCAGCTCGATCCAGTTGCGGTCCATACGGAAGACGCGGCGGAAGAGCGGGAGCGATTCGTCTACTCGATTCATGTTGACGAGGGCGACGGCGTGCCAGTAGATCATCTCGGCGTTGTCGGGGACCAGTTTTTCTGCCGCAGAATATTCGCGCAGCGCGCCTTCGTTGTCCTTCTTCTCGACGGCCAGGTCGCCCGCGTTCATGTGGTTGTAGGCGCGCTGCAAGATGACCAGACGGCGCAGCTCTTTGAGAGGTTCGGGGCTATCGTCCACGCGCAGGTCGAAGATGCGGTCGGACCAGGAACGGCCAGTGGGTTTGCCTGTCACGACGATGAGGGCTGCCGATTGACGACCGCGTATGTCGCCGCCAGCAGCCTGCGCTGCGTCGAGCGCGGCGAGCATGCGTTCGGCCAGATCGCCCCTGGTGTTTTCAAATGCCTGTGCCATCGCGGGCCAGACTCTATCGTTGAGCATGAGATTGGCCTGGACCGAAAAGTTCTTGCCGATGATGTGGCCCGCAGAGGGGATGTCTTTCGAGCCTGTGTGCGCGGCGACCTGCCCGCGTGTGTCAATCATCGCGACCTGTCGCACGTCGCGCCCTTCGTCTCCGGCGAGCAGCGCCTTGAGCGTGTCTGGTGCGCTGCGTCCGGCGCGCATCAGGTCCAGACCGAGTTTGCCGTATGAAGGGTCAACGAAGGATTGCGTGGCGACCGCTCCGACGCCCGCTTCGGCCCAGGGAACGATTGCGCCGACCGAGAACCAGTGAGACTGGACCGCCACGCCGAGCTGGCCCGTCTTCGGGTCATAGGCCACAATCGAGAAGGTATGTACGGGGCGCAACGGGATTGAAGCCATACGGGCTGGCCTCTCCTTTTTCTTATCCTGGGCATTGGCCCTCAGCGACAGCAAAGAGGACGCGGACGCGAACATCAACGCGAGCGCCAGTATTTCAAGCATTCGTCTCATGACGGTCTTCCTCAAAAAGAATGGTCCTAAAACAAAGCGCGCTGTTGAGAAACTCGCCACCGCAGACACAGAGGCACAGAGGGTAGATGAATTAAGAGTTTATAAGACTGTTCAACTCATCTTTCCTATTTATTCTCTGTGTCTGCGGTGGCTAATCTTCCGGTTTGAAAGACTCTCTTAGTCCTCCCGACAGTCGAAAAGGGAAAGGCGCTCGCGGAAACTTAACGGCTCAGGGCCGAGAGGCCGCCGAGAAGAACCATCATGATGATGTAGACAACAATCAGTACGACCCACAGGCCCATCGAGACAAACATCCAGGTCTTGGCGTTTTTGGAAGCGGCCATCGCGCCCTGTATGTCTCCGGCGGCGACCTTGCCGCTGACCTGAGAGGCGTAGATGATCGAGACCACGCCTGTCGGTAGACAGCAGAAGAGCGTGACCAGAATGGCCGGAACAAGATAGTTGGGAATATTTCCGGGTGCGGTTTGCGGCGGTGGCGGGGGATTCCAGCTTTGTGCCATTTATTTAGATTTCTCCTTAGGAAAATTTTATCTGCGATTTTAAGAGTCGAGTATGTGCGGTTGCATCTGCGAGCGGTTCGAGAAAAGTTGGACCAGACCCGAAACACGCCTTGCGCTCTCCGGGTCGAAGGCTTCTGGATCGCACCGCCTCAAATCTTCGTGCGCGCTGCATAACTAACAAAGCGCATGAATATTGTCAACAGGATTCTAGCCACCGCAGGCGCAGAGACAGAGCGAGAGATAGAGAATAAACAGGAAAGATGAGTTGAAAGCTCTTCTTACATCCTAATTTGTCTTCTCCATGGCTCTGCGCCTGCGGTGGCTCATCTTCAGGTTTTGAAATGCTCTCTTAGTCTGCCTCTTACTTCGCGTCGAGAAAGACGCGCTGCCACATCTCAAGCGTCAGCAGTTGGAAGACTTGCAGGTTATAGTCTTCGCGGCCCGAAAGATTAAGCTCGATCACGCGGCGGACTTCTTCCGGGCGGAACAGGCCGCGCCTTCGGACAGTCTCTTCCGAGAGCAGGTCTTCGACCAGCGGGCGTAGTGGTCCACGCAGCCATGAGCGCACGGGTGCGCCGAACCCGGCCTTTTTGCGCCAGACCACTTCGCGCGGCAAGAGTTTTTCGGCGGCACGCTTGAGGATGTACTTGCGCTTGAGGCCGCGCAGCTTGAGATTCGCGGGCATACGAGCGGCCAGCTCGACCAGCTCATAATTGAGAAAGGGCACGCGCACTTCCAGGTTGGCCGCCATGGAGGTCTTGTCGGTCGTCGCCAGGTTGAGGCAGGGCAGAAAAGTTTTGAGGTCCACGTAGAGCAGCCGGTTGAGCGGCGCGGCATCGCGCACGCGCGCAAAGTAGCGACGGTGCTCGCGGTAAGCATCCATCCCGCGCGTCGCTTCGCGCATCTCGTCCGTATACAGACGCTCTTTCATGGCATCCGTAAAGTAGGTCTCATAACCTAAGTAACGCTCCTCGAAATCGAGCGCGGCACTGCGCGCAAATTTTTTGGCGTTTCTCAAGGGCGCAGTCAGCCTGCCGGGCAGCCCTCCGGGCAGAGCATATTCGACCGTCTTCATCAAAGGACGGCGCAGAAGCTGCGGCACAGGGTCGAGCGCGCTCGCAATCTGCATCGCCATCTGCCTCGGATACCCGGCAAAGACTTCATCGCCGCCCATTCCGGACAGCATCACCGTCAAGGTCTCCCTCGCCGCCAGCGAGACCAGATAGCTCGGAATCGCCATGTCAATGACAGGCTCATCCATGTGATAGACGAGCCTGGGCAGCAACTCCGCGACCGAAGGATTGAGCATGATTTCCCGATAGTCCGTCTCAAGAAGTTGGCCCACCTGCCTGGCCCAGACCACATCGTCCGGGATAATGTCGTAGCGCAAATCCGACTGCTCTATCCCGATGGTGTAAGTGCTGACCTTGCGTCCCGCAGAATGCTGGTCCATTAAAGCGACTATCGCGGAGGAATCAACGCCGCCCGAGAGGAAAGAGCCGAGCGGCACATCCGCCACCATCTCCATACGGACGACGCGCGAAAGCGTCTCCAGCACGCGCTCGCGCCAGTATTCCTCGCTCCGCCCTTCTTCAATCTCCGTAAACGAAACATCCCACCATTCGCGTATGCTAAAGTTTCCGGCGCGCCAGACCAGGACGTGCGCGGGCGGGAGCTTGCGTATCCCGCGAAAGAGCGTGAAAGGGTCCGGCGTCCAGAGAAAAGTGAGATACTGGTTGAGCGCCTCCGCATCAAGCTCGCGCTGGACCAGACCGCTTGCGAGGATAGCCTTGATCTCTGAAGCGAAGATAAAGGATGGGCTGACACCTTGAGGACCGTCCGTCTCCGCGTAATAGAGCGGCTTGATGCCCAGACGGTCACGCGCCAGCGTCAGCGTGCGCTCCTGCTCATCCCAGATGGCAAAAGCGAACATCCCGTTGAGACGCGGCAAACATTCTGCGCCCCACTCCTCGAACGCCATGAGCAAAACTTCCGTATCCGTGTCGGTCTGAAACGTGCGTCCCTTGTCCTCAAGCTCGCGCCGCAGCTCGCGGTAGTTATAGATTTCGCCGTTAAAGGTGAGCGCCAAGCGCCCGTCTCTTGAGAGCATCGGTTGATGCCCCGCGATGCTCGTGTCAATAATGCTCAGGCGGCGGTGGCCCAAACATGCGCGCAAGGCTTCCTTCTCCATCGCGGCAGAAGTCCACACGCCGTCATCGTCGCGCCCGCGATGCTCTATGCTTTCAAGCATCGCGCCGATACGCGTCTCTGGATTAACCCCGATGAGTCCAGCAATGCCGCACATGCTTTCAACGATAGAGGACGGCCAAAAAGAAAGCAAACAAAGCCAGTGATGCGTGA
>DASWMI010000051.1:0-17293 GCA_036399835.1 Pyrinomonadaceae bacterium
AAAGCGCCAGCACGCAGAAGACGGACAGACAACTTATACGAAAGATGAGGGACGAGCTAAAGATGCGTTTCATGGCGATAACCTCCTGACTGCGCCTGTTGTTGAATAAACGGGGCCGGATGCTCGAAGCGGTCCGGCCCCCTTTCAAAGCTCCTGCGACTAGCGCGGCGAGACGCGGAAGATGCCCCACAATCCGTTGGTGAATTGGAAGCTCTCCTGCGTCCTGTAGAGATAGTCGCCGGGCGCATACAACAGACCGCCGGCTCTGGTCAGGATGTTATCGTGACGCGTTGGTCCGATGCCGCTGTAAGAACCCACTTCAAAGGTAAAGGGATTCGGTCCGAGCAGCGTCGAGTTGGCCGTCCACGGCTCGAAGTTCCAGTGATGGCCGAAGACCGTAAAGCCATGCTGTCGCGGATGGCCCGCGACATCCAGCACGCGGAAGCGTACCGGGTCGCCCGCCCTGGCCCCGAAGATTGGCGTCTCGGGGTCGCGCTGCTGCGAGCTGAGCACGTTCGAGAGGTCTCTGTCGTTGAGCGTCTGCGGGACATCCGTGACCTGCAACCCAAGACGCGCCCAGAGCGGCTCACTCTTGTAGTTGAAGGCCTTGAAGCCCGTATCCTCCGAATCGTCTTCGCCGCCGACGTTTCTGAGAGGCACGCCATCTTGCTGCACGCTCAGGTCGTCCTGATAAAGCACGACGAACTCGCGGAACAGCAGGGCCGTGCTGCCTGGAGCGCCAGCCGCCCCGAAGACATCCGTTTGCGCGACGCTGCCCTGTCCCTGTGCGCTCCAGGTCGAGTTCGGAGGCTCTATGATGAGCGCACCGATAGCGCCATGCGAGCTATGCTTGATGACATCGCCCATGTCGCGTAGACCGGTCGCGCCAAACTCAATCGGAATCGCCGTCGGGTGGCCCGAACTGTTGAAAGAGTTGCTGCCCGCATACCACTTGTAGATGATCTGCTGGCCTGGTCCAACCGTGCTGTCCGGGTTAAAGCCGATGTGCGCTCCGTCGGACGTGATCGGGTCATAGGCGACAAGCTGCGGGTGCAGCCCGACGCGGTTGGAAGTCTTAATCTGGTTAAAGTTGAACTTGTTGACAATCGGCGGTACTTCATTCCAGCTATCCGCTTCGGGCACGACGCTCGGCAAATTGTTGTAGAGCGTGACCTGAATACATTCGCCCGCCGCTGCCCTCAAGATGAGAGGCTCTGGCCGCTTGGACCCGATTCTGAAGTTACCCCAATCCACATTGTTGACGAAGATGATGGCGTTGGGGTCTTTGATGTTGAAGGTTCGGTTATAGACCAGCGCCGAGTCGGCTATGAAGACATCGCGCGCCAGCCACGCCGTGACGTTATAGGGACGCACGGGCGCGTTAGCCGGACACACGGAGTCTACAGTCCTGACCGCATCGGCAGCCGGACCCGGGAGCGGAGCCAAGTTACGCACCTGCCCGGTCGTCGGCTCAAGGAAAGTTCCCTGAGTTCCCTGGTAGGTCCGCATGATGCCCCATTGTCCATCCCACAGATTGTCCGTCGCCGCCGAAGAATAGAGACGGTCAACGAAGTTTGCGCCGACACCCGTCACGTTAACAGGCGAGAGCGGGCTTGGCTCGATCTCAAACTCGAAGTGTTCGGAGATGCCTATCTGCTGGCCGTTCCTGTAACCAGAGTTTGGAGCCGAAGGCTCGAAGAGCCATTTGACGCCGTGCACGTTAAAGACGTGCTGCTCTTCCTGCGCGCCCTGAATCAAGCGGACCTGTACGCGGTCCGTGGCAAAGGATGTCAGGACGGGCGTAAACGGATCGCCGTGTAAGTTCGAGTTGAAGACATTCGACATGTCGCCCGAAGGGTCTGTCTTCTGCACGACAAACCCGTTGGCATCGCGCACGAACTGGCCGCTGGCATCCTTCTTCCCGATGCGATGCGGGATCGGCTCATTACGATAGTTGATGAGCTGAGAGCCTGGGTCGGCAGCCGAGATGGATTCCGGCATCGGGAAAGGCGGCCCTTCGACGGCAATCGGCAAAGGCGCTTCCATGAATCCCGGCGGATTGACAGGCAGCAGGTCCGGCGTATAGACAATCGCAAAATCTGCGAACGCCAGGTTGAACTCGCGGTAAGCGCGCCCCTGATCGATGGGCGATGTCGGACTCGGGTTGAGGATGTTGGCCGCGTATGAAGTCGGGCCGCCGTCATAACGAGTCCCCATAGGCTGGCCGTCAAGACTGGTCCACTGCGAGCCGCTCGGCTCGACCACGAGCGCGGCGTAGAGGCCGTGATGCTGGTGCGAGCTGGGGCCGAAGTGGTCGTGCGTAAAGACTGTGCGGATGGTCCTATCCTGCCCTGTGTTATTCAGGAGCGGGTCGGCCCACCAACGCTGAACGGTGGTCTGCGCGCCGAGGAAAGTATTGCCTGGTCCAGCGCCGAAGACCGGATGCGGGCGCGGTGCCAGAAGCTGCGTGCCGCCGTTGGCCTGCTGGAAAGCATTATTGGCGGCGATGCGCTCGCGCACTTCGTCAGGCGAGAAAGTGCCGTCCTCGTAATTCCACCCGTTACCTGCTCCGTCCGAGGAGGTCACATCGAATTTAACGAGGTGTATGTGCTGGCCGAGGATGTCTGTCGGCGTAAAGATTTGAAAGTCGTCCAGGTTGAGCACGCCCGGCACGAGGTTGGTCGCGCTAAAGGTGACGCACTCCGTCGAATTGGCGCGGAAGAAGAGCGGCTCAGGCTTGCGCGTCCCGTTTAGCGTCGGCAGCGCGTCCGCTTCGAGCGTCGCAATTCTGGCCTGGCGGTCGTGCCATCCGGCGCGGTTGACAGTCATATCAAACTGTATGTAAGCCGCGCGATATGGACGCAAGGGCGCGTTAGGCAAGCACGGGTCCGCGTAGGGTGCGCCGGGCTTGGGCGTCTGGCCGTTGACCAGGAATGGTCCAGGTACGCCGGTCGCCGTAAACGAAGGATAGCCGACGGCCTGCCATCCATACTTCGTCAGGACGGGCGCGCCCGGCTGGCCCGAACCGTTATCAAGCCCCTGATGAAACTTCATCGCCTGCGTCTCGTCGGGTGTGCCACCCGGAGGAAGCAGGACGAGCTGCGCAGAGGTCAGCTTGCGCGCAAAGAAGAAGAGCCACTGCTGGCGGTCCGTGTTCTGCGTCCGCACACGGTTTGCCACAGGGTCGTTGAGCAGCGCCGGGTCAACTGCCGCCAGCCCGTCAACCGTCTGCGCGGCGAGAATCTTGTGGCGCTGCAACCCGCCATCCCATTCAATATCGAGCGGCGGCTGCGGAGCGCGGTGGCCCGGGTCGGCTGCGATATAGAACGGGTAGCCCTTGAAAGTGGGCGTCGGCATCGGCGGCATAGGTCTGTCCGGAATCGGCACGATGGCAGGCTGCGCGACGCCGCCGGCGATTTCAGCATCCGGCAGGTTGCGATTCCCCTGCCCGTTTTCAAAGACATCAT
Source organism: Pyrinomonadaceae bacterium (assembly GCA_036399835.1). Taxonomy (GTDB): domain Bacteria; phylum Acidobacteriota; class Blastocatellia; order Pyrinomonadales; family Pyrinomonadaceae; genus DASYML01. The sequence goes on from DASWMI010000051.1 coordinate 3,468, forward strand.
GGTTGCGCCACAACTCCCACATGCCCTGCGCGAAGTGCGGGTAGAGGTGGCAATGGAAGATGGCGTCGCCTGGGGTGAAGTTGCGATTGCCGCCGCCGCCGTAGTTGATCTCGTAGGTAAAGGCAGCGCCGGGCGAGATGGTCTGCGAATCCAGGTAAGTCGAGTTTTCATCGCGCGGGCTTTGCAGCCACTGGTGCGCGTGAAGGTGAAAAACGTGCGTCTCTTTTGGTCCAGCATGAAGGTTGCGAAAACGCACCGGGTCGCCCAGATAAGAATGGACCACGTTGGCCGGATCATCCGGGAACAGCGCCCCTATGGGCTGACCGTTGGGATTTTTCTTGACCAGCAAAGCGGGGTCGTTATTCGGATGTGACTCAAGGAAGAACTCTTCATATTTGCACTCTGAGCAATTCGCCGCCGGTCCAACCTTCTTGCGGTTGGCGATGACGATTGGTCCCATAGCTCCGGAGCCGTAATTGATGGCGAAGCCGTCGCGCACCCCGTGAAAGACCTCCTCTTCCAATTCAGGGAAAGCCTGCACGGTCTTAATCTCATCATGGAAAACCACCGTGAACTCGCGGAAGCTCTGGCCGCAGGTGCTTGAAGGCGGAGCGTCCGCGCAATTCTCCGTGAAGTTCGTGATGATGGCATTGACATCCGTGTAGATGATCTCGTTGCCCTGAAGCATGTTGAGAACGGGCGTGCCATCCAGATAGGTCGCTTCGTAGTTAATCTTGGGCGTCCCGTTCGGGTTCGTCGCGCCATTGCTCGCGGCCTGTAACTGCGCCGCCGTGACCTGCGAGCGATACCACTTCGCTCCCTTCGGCTCGACGTTGATTGAGCCGAACAACCCCAGGTCGGGCTGCCCGCCGTCGCCCTCGCCGCCTACTGGCGCGCCCATAGAGTACATCAGGTATTGGCCCTCTTTGGCCGCATACCATTTATAAATGACAGTATCGCCGGGCGCAGCGAGCGTCGAGACGTTGCGCCCGACGTTCGCCCCGTCATCAAAGCTCGCCCCCCTGACGTAATCAAGACCGTTGACGTGTATGGATGCTTTGCGTGTGAAGGTGGAATCGTTGTTCGGGCGAGTCGGGCTGAGCAGGTTGGTAAAAGTCACCTCCAGACAGTCGCCCTCGTTAACGCGCAGGACAATCGGCCTCGGGCGTTTATCCGGCCTCAGTTGCACGTTGCCTGGACCAGAGCCTATAACGTCGCGTCGCAGGGCATACATCATGCCCGCAGGATTAAAGGCTCCGAAGCGGTTGTAGGTATAAACCTGATCGAAGGCGACAACGTTGGCCGTAATCGTCCGGTCGCATGTCGGCGCCGGTGGCGGCGGAACAGGCGACGGACTCGGCATTGGTGTTGGAGTTGATACCGGTATCCAGGGACCACATGGCTCCGTGACACAGACGGGCGTGGGTTCCGGACTCGCGATGGGTAAGGGACCGGGACTAGCCATCGCCGTCGGAGGCGGTTCTGTGCTGCTCGCCGCATCCTCCGTCGTTGACGTTGAGCTGGCAGTTGCCCCGCTCTGGTCCTGCGCGCGCGTGATGCCATGCAAAGCGATGATCAACGCGCAACAAATAATGAGATAGCTAAATCGAACCAATAGCGCGAATGCCTTACTGCGGTTCATAAACTTACTCCTTTTTGTTGAACCGCCACTACACTCTGCGCTATGATGCAGGTAGCATGGAGCTGCACCCCTCTGCGCATTCGTGTCGTGGAGGATGTAACTTCTTGGGGCCTCGTCATCACCGGCCAGTGATGACGGGGCTTTTTATTTAGTTAGGCAGACGTTAAAGGGGACGATTTTTTATTTTTTGTAGGCGCACTGAGCACTGGGCACTGGGCTGAGTAGTGGCCCTCTCTGATAGGAATATCTGTGCTGCGAGGCGACCTTCATGTCTATTACCGCTAGTCAACTATCCGTGACGGGGAGGTCGGGACTAATTACATTGCTGTAATCCACTTGCAACTTTTTTGCAATGTGACGCGTGGACCATAGACTTTTAGATTCGTCCAGTCAACTAGAGAAAGTTTGTCTACTTTATCGCGGAGTTGTGTCAGCAAGAGATTCATAAACGGCTGGTCCGGTTCTGGACCAAACGAGGTTGACGGAAGCTGTTTTAAAGACGGATGTTATTCGAGATGACGCGCAATTCTGGACCATTCTTCAAGCGTCAGAGTCTCTGCGCGGCGTTGTGATTCTATCTGCGAGGCATCGAGCAGCGCGGCTGCTCCCCCGGCCTTTTCAATGCGTTCTCTCAAATCAAGCGGAGCATGTCGCAGGTTGTTGAGCATCGTTTTGCGGCGCTGTGCAAATCCCGCCGAGACTATACGCCAGAGCAGCGCATGATCCGAGACCGACGCCGCCGATTGCTCGCGCACAAACAAACGCGCTACCGTGCTCCAGACTTTCGGCGCGGGGCGAAATGCTCCCGGCGCGACATCAAAGAGCGCTTCCGTCTCCCAATAAGCCTGGACCAGGACAGAGAGAAAACCGCGCTCGCTCGAACCCGGCGGCGCAGTGATACGCTGGACCACTTCGCGTTGCAGCATCAGGACCATCTCTGTCAAGCAGCGGCGCTGCTCTATGAGGCGTTGAAGGATGGCAGTGGAAATGTAGTAAGGCAGGTTGGCGATGATGCGCGCTTGCGCGGCGGGCGCAACCAGCGCGCAAAGGTCAACCGTCAGCGCGTCCGCCTCGACCAGAGTGAAATTATGATAGCCGTCGAACCGCTCGCGCAATAAAGGAATCAGGTCACTGTCAAACTCTACGGCCAGGAGACTGCCCGCTCTCTCGACCAAGTGTGCCGTCAGGGCGCCGCGTCCCGGTCCGATTTCTATCAAGGTCTCGCCCGCGCGCGGGTCAAGCGCGCCGATGATTCTCTCAATCACCCGCTCGTCAACCAGAAAATTCTGTCCGAAACTCTTTTTCGCGCGCAAGATGAAAAGCTAAGGATGAAGGATAAGAGGCGAACCATGAAGAATGAAAGCGGCTGCGCGGACTGAAAGAATTAATCCATCAAATCATTGACTAGATGTCTCAATAATCTGATTGCTTTTGCTTCCGCGTTCATCGTTCCCGGCTCATCCTTCTTCCCTTATCCCTTCTCGAATCCCTTCTGCGGGTAGCCTGTTATCTCCAGGTCAGCGCCGCGTTGCATGATTTCCAGCTCGTGCAGCCTGACGGCATCAGAGATTTTTTGAGCGCCCGTGCCGCCGACCGCGAGGGGCGCATCGCGGCCACCTATGAGGATGGGCGCGATAAAGAAGCTGACCTTGTTGATTAAGCTGGCATCCAGAAATGCGCCGGCGATGGTCGCGCCGCCTTCTATGAGCAGGCTCTGTATAGAGCGTTGGCCCAACTCCTCTAGCACAGCCGAGAGGTCGCGCCCGCCGCTGCTGTCAAGCACAACTTCCACTCCGAGCGATTCCAGTGCAGCGATTTTCGCAGCATCCGCGTGCGATGAAGTAAAGACCAGGACGGGCGCTTGACGGGCGGTTGAGGCTAAATGCGAGTCCGGCGCGAGACGCAGGCTCGTATCCACCACGACGCGCAAGAGCGGGCGTCTTCGTTTAAGGCCGGAGCGGTCCGTCAACAGCGGGTCGTCTGTCAGGGCCGTATTCGCGCCAACGAGAATCGCGTCGTACTCATGTCTCAATTCGTGCACGCGAGCGCGCGCCTCTTCTCCTGTGATCCAGCGCGAATCGCCCGTGCGCGTGGCGATGCGCCCGTCGAGCGAGCAGGCGAGCTTGAGATGTATAAAGGGGCGGCCCGTCCGCATGAAGTGTATATATTTTTCGTTGAGCCGCTCGGCTTCGCGCGCGAGGATTCCTGTGCTGACTTCGATACCGACAGAGCGCAGATGCGCGAAGCCTTTGCCGGAGACTTTCGGGTTAGGGTCTTCGATGGGAGCGACGACGCGCCTCACACCGGCTTTGATGAGCGCATCCGTACAGGGCGGCGTGCGCCCGTGATGCGCGTGCGGTTCGAGCGAGACGTAAGCGGTCGCGCCGCGCGCCATTGGTCCAGCCTCTTCGAGCGCAATCGTCTCCGCGTGCTTGAGGCCATCGTAGAGATAATGCCCTTCTCCGATAACCTCGCCTTCATCCGTCACGATGACGCAGCCGACGAGCGGACTCGGGCTGACCTGCCCGCTCCCGCGCGCGGCAAGCTCCAGAGCACGGCGCAGCATCTTCTCGTCGAAGTCCGGAGTCTGGAGTCTGGAGTCTGGAGTCAAAGCTGAAGTCAAATTCAAAATCCCCTTGCCTGGTCCTTTAAGTCCAAATCTAAAGTTCAGACCAAAGCTTCTGACTCCAGACTCTCGGACTCCTAGACTCCAGACCTATTCAAAGAGGCTGTTGACATATTGTTCGGGTTTGAAAATGACCAGGTCGTCAACCTTCTCGCCGATGCCCGCGTAGCGTATGGGCAGGTTCAGCTCTTTGGCGATGGCAACGGCGATGCCGCCCTTGGCCGTCCCGTCGAGCTTGGTCAGGACGATGCCGGTCACACCCGCGACTTTTAAAAACTGCCGCGCCTGCTCAAGCCCGTTCTGCCCCGTCACGGCATCAATCACAAGAAGCGTCTCATGCGGCGCGCCTTCAACCTCGCGCGCAGCGACGCGCTTCATCTTGTCGAGTTCAGCCATGAGATTGGATTTATTGTGAAGGCGTCCGGCGGTGTCCACGATGAGCACGTCGGAGTTGCGCGCCTTGGCGGCCTTTAATGAATCGAAGAGGACGGCGGCAGGGTCTGTTCCTTCCTTCTGCTGAATCAGGGGAACGCCCGTGCGCTCGGCCCAGATAGCGAGCTGGTCCGAAGCCGCCGCGCGAAAGGTGTCGGCGGCGCAGATTAAAACGTCATTGCCTTCGGCCTTGATACGCTGGGCCAGTTTGCCTATGGTCGTGGTCTTGCCGACGCCATTAACGCCGACGATCATCATGACATATGGCGCGATGCCTTCGGGGACGCTCGTTTCCGACTCGACCCCGTTTCTCTCCGAAGCATGGAAGATGGAGATCAACTCATTTTTAATAGCCTGCTTTAAAGCATCCAGATCATTAATCTGTTTGCGGTCAATCCCGCGCCTGACAGTTTCGAGGATGTGCAGCGTAGTCGGCACACCTATGTCGGCGCTGATAAGAGCCTCTTCCAGATCATCCAGCAGCTCTGAGTCAATCTGCTTGCGGCCCTGAAAGACGGTGTCAATCTTTTCGGAGAGGGATTCGCGCGTGGCCTCTACGGCGCGGCGAAAGCGCACGGCGTAAGTCTGCTCCAGCGCAGCCTCTTCGGCCTGCAACTCTTCCATCGTCTTGTTAAGACCGAGGACGGAAGTGTTAAAGGGCGAGCGCGAAGGGACTGACCGCTGCGCAGCAGGCTTGACAGGCTCTGCCGTGTGAGTCGTGCCGGGGCGTTCGGCTGCGCGCGCGGAAGGGGTCGCGGGTTGCGGCTTTTCCGTGATTGATTGTGTTTCGTTGGCGGGCGGCGGAGTCGGGGCAGCCCCTGTCGCAGCAGGTTCGAGCGGCGGCGCAGAGAGGATAGCGGGCGCGCCCTGCCCCGTTTGCTCCACGGGCGCAGCCGGAGGCTGTAGAGCCGGAGCATCTATATCGGTCTCGGTCGCGCCGGCTTCCTGCTCAGTTCGCTGCGCGAGCGGCTCATTCAGCCCGAGCGTGATAAAGCGGTCTTTATTTTTGCGTCTCCAGAAGGCTGCCATGTATCAGTTAAGTATCCTTGCCTGTGATTACAGATTGTAAGCGAAGGATTATAAGCTTAACTGTGGCGGCGCGACAAAAGGTGCGCGGAAGAAATTTCTGGAAAGGCTAAACTTCGGGCCTGTTATAAAGAAGCCTGCTCTACAACAGGAGGAGCGTTGGGCGTGGTCGGACTGGCCGTTGAGCGTTTCAGGCGCACGCGTCCCGGCGCAATCTGTCCGTCCTCGCAGGCCGCGACCAGAGCCGCGACCACCTCTGCATCATAACGCGTGCCGACAAAACTCTTGATGCGCTCGACGGCGTCTTCAAACTTCATAGCCTGTTGATAAGGTCTATCGGTCGTCATCGCATCAAAGGTGTCGGCGACCGAGACGATGCGCGCCATGACGGGTATCTCATCGCCCTTGAGGCCCTGCGGGTAGCCCTCGCCGTTGACCATCTCGTGATGCATGTACATCCCCGGCAGAAACTCCTTCATCGCCGGAATCTGCGACATAATCTTATAGCCCTTCTGCGGATGCTTCTTCATAATCTGAAACTCTTCATCCGTCAGGGCGCTCGGCTTCTTCAGAATATTATCGTCTATGCCGATCTTGCCGACATCATGCAAGAGCGCGCTGATTCTGATTTTTTCGACCTCTTCATCCGCGAGTCCGAGCCGCTGCGCGATGGCGACGGAAAAACGCGCGACGCGTTCAGAGTGGCCGCGTGTGTACGGGTCTTTACCGTCAATGGCGGCGGCGAGTCCCTTGACAGTCCCTATGAAAAGCTCTCGATTCTCATGGGCCGAGCGCTGCAAATCTTCTATGAAGTGTTCGAGCTGGTCTGTCATCAGGTTAAAAGACTGGCCCAGAGCGCCAAGCTCAGTCCGGCTGCGGACATCTATCCGCTGAGAAAAATCGCCGCTCGCGATTCTGTGTGCGCCGGCGGCCAGTTCCTGTACGGGCTGTGTCAGCTTTTTGGCGAAGTAGAAACCTATGACCAGTGCTAAGGCGGCGGCGAACATGCTAATCAAGAGTGTCTGCCGTCGCATATCCGCGACGGAGGCCAGCGCCGCGCGCTCGTCCTGTATGGCGATGACGCCGAGGCGCGAATTGCTCCCCAGCTCCGCCGTCGCGTAAGAGCCGAGCATCTCTCTTCTTCTGCCGTCGCGCTCGACCGCGAAGGGAGACAGCGCGGACTGGACCTGCGTGCCCGTCTCCTGCCAATCCTGGACCACTTTAAGGTCCGTCATGGGACGCTCGGAATAGGCTATGCGCTCGTCCGGGTGGGCCACCGCGCGCCCGTCCTGGTCCACCACGAAGACGACCGGCAGCCCCGCGTCAAGAAGCTCGCGCTCGGGTCTTGAGGTCGTTTGCTGAACCGCCCTAAAAGCCTCTCGAAAAGAGATAATTGCCACGACCGCCGCGACCACTTCATCACCCGTCGGTCCACCCATCACGGGCGCGGCGATGGTCAGCCCCATCTCCTGGCCGGAACGTATGAGGTGCGGGCGGCTGGCAACCAGACCTCTCCCGCTCATTTTCGCCAGAACTTCGCCGACGCGCTCGTCAACCTCTTCGCGCCCGATGACGTCAGGCTGAAAAGCCCTGTGCAACTCGCCCCTGACGGGCCAGATGGCAAGCGCGATGAGATTCGGGTCATCCTGTAAAGTCTTTTGCAGGCGTATATCCGAGCCGTCTTCATTGAGCGAGCGGACGCCGCCCGCCAGCTCGAAGGCGCGCGCCAGTCCCGTCACGACATCGCGATAACGCTGCCCGTAAAGCTCTATCTGCCGCGCCTTGTCCTGCACGAGCTGCGCCTGGTAACGCCCTTCGACCGAACGCAGCTCATCCGCGCTGCGGGTTGAAAGCAACGCGCCAGCCAGACCCAGCGGCAGCAACCCGACCACGAGAAGCACGCCGAGGACTATGTAAAGCAGGCGCACGCGCCCGAAACGTTCCAGCATGATGATTAAAAAGGCCGAGCGGATGATTGAACGAGCAAAGAGTTCACAAAGAAAGAAGGCAGGCCAAAAAGGTTTTCACGCAAGAGCTTTCCAGCAGGGCAAGCTCACCTTCAGTTATACTACTTGCCACATGCGGCCCTGTCAATGAAGTTTTAGCATGGTTTAATTTGCACAAAATAAACAACTAAAGAGCTAGAATGGTTATCTCTCAAGCTCCTCCGCCCAACCCGCCACGCTTTTTCAACGCCTCTTTGCCTACGGCTGAGGCATAATGCGTGCGCTGGCGGCGCAATTCGCTTTGGCGGAAGATTTACAAACCGTGGCGGCGGGCAGGGCGTCTAAATGTTTGAGCGCGTGGGCCGACTTGAGCGCGTTCTGGAGGTTGAGAAGATTGCTGGAAGGGCTTCCAGGTCCGTGCGACGCTGGAAAGGGATGGAGACGGCGACGACGAGCGACGAGCAGATTGTAGAACGCGCTCAGGCGGGCGATGCAGAGGCTTTTGGCGAGATCGTGCGTCGCTGGGAGCGTCGTATCTTCGCGCTCTCCTTCGGCATGCTGGGCCGTGAAGAAGAGGCGCGTGATGCGACACAGGAGACCTTTCTTGCGGCCTTCCGAAACTTACGCAGCTTTCGCGGTGAAGCAAAAGTCTCTTCGTGGCTGCACCGGATTGCCATCAACCAGTGCATCACGCGGCAGCGGCGCGCAAAGGTTCGCGGCGAGACGGCGATTGCGGACGAGCATGAGGTTGACGGAGCCTCATATTTTGCGCCCGCGCACGAATCGCCCGCGCGTGCCGTGGAGAGCCAGCAGAGGAAAGAGATGGTGCGGCGCGCGGTCTGCGCTCTGCCAACTGAGTTGCGACAGGTAATTTTGATGAAAGAGTTTGAGGAACTGACATTTCAGGAGATTGCGGACGCGCTCGACCTGCCCTTGAGCACCGTCAAGAGCCGCCTTTACACGGCGCTCAAGCAACTCCAGATGCGACTCAAGCACATGGCGTCCGAGGTCGCCTGAAGATGAAAGAGAAAATGCTGTCCGAGAAAAAGATGCAGGATACCGTGACGGGCGGCGAGGCTTGTGCTCGCGCAGAAGACCTTATCGCGTATCTTTACGGCGAAGCGAACGGGGGCGATGCCCTTGAGTTTGAAACACACACGCGGCACTGCGCGGCCTGTCGTGCGGAGCTTGCCGAGTTCGGGCAGGTGCGGCAATCTATAGGCGACTGGCGAGCCGAGATGCTTGGCTCTCTCGCTTCAGTTCAGGCTGAAACAGGCATCGCGCACGGACTCGAACGCGTAGACTTAACCTCTGCGCATCAACGCTCGGCGCTCGCCGCGATACGCGAGTTCTTCAGGCTCTCGCCCGGGTGGATGCGCGCGGCCACGGCTTTCGCCAGCATCATTATCTGCGCGCTCCTGGTCTTCGCCGTCGCACGCTTTTTTGAGCGGTCACAGCCATCCGCGAATCTGGTCCAGAATAATCCTCAGACTTCCGAGAAGGTTTACACGCAGAAAGAGCTTGAGGCCATCGTGGCGCAGCAGCTCGAAGAGGAGCGCAATCGAATCAAGTCAATTTCAGCGGGACAGCAGGAGTCGAGGGGCGTTACTCCCGCGCTGGTCCAGAACAACCAGGCTCGCGGGCCGTTGGTCATAAGCCAATCTGTCCGGCGCGCTCCGTCAGCGGGAGCTAACGTTATCGCGGCCAACTCTTCGAGGCAGCGAACAGGCTCAGGCAGGCTGACGCGGAAAGAAAGACAGGAGATTGCAGAGTTCATCCTGGCTCAAGGCACGTTGAGTAATGAAGATAACGTGCCGCGTCTGTCAGACCTGCTCGATGATTCAAACGAGTCTAACTGAGAGAGCGCGCGTGTGCCCTTTAGATTTGCGCCGCCCCGAATTTTGTTCAAGAGCACTTTGAAGAGGCTAAAGAAGATGAGGAAAGCTATTCATAAACATCTCGCGGCTGTGGCCATCCCAGCCGCTTTATCGCTGCTTATACTCTTGCTGTCGCAGACAACTGCGCGCGCGCAGGGCGGACCGCCTCCGCGGGGCGAAGGACCACCGGAAGCGGGCGCGCTCGCAGATAGACACCGCGACCTCCTACACGCTTTGAATCTGACGCCGGAACAGCTAGAGAGAATCAGGTCCATACACGAACAGAATCAGACTGCGCGCCGCGCCAGCCAGCAGCGCATGCGGCAGGCACAGCTTGCGCTGGACCAGGCAATCTATTCCGATAATGCGGATGAAGCCGTCATCGAACAACGCGTGCACGAGTTGGCTGCGGCGCAGGCTGAGGTCACGCGCATGCGCGCTTTGACGGAGCTAAACATACGCCGCGTCCTCACGCCTGAACAGTTGAATACACTGCGCAGTTTGCGCCAGCAGGCACGCAGGACTGGACGAGAAAGGCGACGACAGGACATGGAAAACTCGCCCGGCGCGCGCGACCGTTTCAACCGTCGTCCGGGCGCGCTAAATACTAACGAGGGCGGGGTCAGACCGAATAATAATTATGGCGCAGCCAGACCAAATCTAGCCCCGCGCCCACGTCGCGGCGAGATGCTGCGCGGGCGACGCCCTTGAGAGATGGACCAGTCCGTCCAGCATCGGGTGAGATAAAATCGGGCCGCATTAAATCGGGAAAGCCAGTCAATACTAATGTTTGTTGGCTGGCTTTGCTGTCTGTTTTAATTTTCCCGCTTGACGCATCAAACAGATTCTGCGCATCATAAGCCGCTCCTTCATCTTTCGCGCGGTGGCGATTCAGGCCATCTGATTTAAGCCGAGCCTGAAAGCATCTGGCCGCACGGCAATGAAGCTAAATTATTTTCTTTAAAATATTGAAGCCATACTGCGAACACGCTTCGCGCCCGTAGGGTGCGCAGAGAGCGTGTTTGCTTCCGACTATCGAATGAACATTGCCACGCGCGCTGTGCTCGAATTGCAGGAGACGACGTTGCTGGCGGCGCGCGCTGCTCGCGGCCTGTTGAGGCGTCCGAGGTATATTCCTGAGACCATCGCACAGATGGACGCCATCGGCGTCGGCTCTCTAACGATCATTCTGCTGACAGGATTCTTCACGGGCGGCGTGCTGACCGTCCAGACTTTCCCCACACTGAAAGCCTACGGCGCGCAGGACCAGACGGGCTATCTCGTCGCCATCTCCCTTGTACGCGAGCTTGGACCAGTGCTCTCCGCCTTGATGACGACGGGGCGCGTCGGCTCTGCCATCTCGGCAGAGCTTGGCTCGATGGTCGTCTCACAACAGATAGACGCCATGCGCGCGCTCGGCACAGACCCTATACGCAAGCTGGTCGCGCCGCGCCTGATCGCTCTGCTGATTACGCTGCCGCTCCTGACGATGGTCGCGGACCTGGTTGGGATTGTCGGCGGCTGGGCCACTGCCATCGGTCTTTACGGCATCCCTTCGAGCGTTTTCGTCTCGTCCGTCCGTCAGGGCATCACGACCGACGACATCATCGGCGGAGTGCTCAAGCCTTTTGTCTTTGCGTTGATTATAGGGGTCATCGCGTGCCGTCAGGGTTTGGGGACGGAGGGAGGAACGGTCGGCGTCGGGCGTTCGACGACGAGGGCTGTCGTGCTGGCTTCAATCGTCGTCATCGTCGCAGACTATTTCCTTGCCAAGGCGCTTCAGGTTATTCTAGGCATGCCGCAGTAAAGAACGGTAGGTGATTTTTATGGCTTCAACAGAGATCGAAGCGCCGCATGTTTCAGTCCCGCCGCAAGGGCCTGTCAGCCAGGATGCGCAGGATTCCACTTTTGCCGAAGTGGATGATCGAGACAGAGCTATCCCGGCTATAGAGTTTCGCGATGTTCATCTGGCCTTCGATGGCCGCACGGTGCTCGACGGCCTCAGCTTTAAAGTGATGAAGGGCGAGACCAAGATCATCCTCGGCGGCTCGGGCTGCGGCAAGTCCACGACCATCAAGCTCGTGCTCGGACTGCTCAAGCCGGACGAAGGACAGGTGCTGGTTGACGGCGAAGACATCACCAACTACGACGAGCCGCAGATGATGCGCGTGCGCAAGAAGATTGGGATGATCTTCCAGGAAGGCGCGCTCTTTGATTCGCTTTCCGTCTACGAAAACGTGGCCTTCAAGCTGCACGAGCAGGGTGTGCTCGAAGAAGAGGTTGAAAAGGAGGTCCGCCGCATGCTGCGCTTCGTCAATCTCGAAGATGCCATAGACAAGATGCCTGCGGAGCTTTCGGGCGGCATGCGTCGCAGAGTCGGCATCGCACGCGCGCTGGTCGGCGACCCCAAGATCGTCATGTTCGACGAGCCGACCGCGGGGCTTGACCCGCCGACGGCTCGCACTATCTGCGAGCTGGCGATGAAGCTGCGCGACCTGGAAGATGTCTCTTCCATCTTTGTCACGCACGAGATGAATAATCTTGACTATCTCTGCTCGGAGTATGCTGTGGTCAACGAGGCGGGCGAGGTCATCTTCGAGAAGGAAGGCGAGCGCCTCTGCCTGATTAATACGAAAGTCATCATGATGCGCGAAGGCCGCATTATCTTCAGCGGCACGGATGAAAGCTTGAAAAAAGCGGATGACGCCTACATCCGGCGATTCCTCAGAGGACACTGAAAAGAAAGGATGAAGGATGAGAGATGAGGGATGAAAACGGACTGAAAGATTGATTCACTTGCCACTTGCTCCATTGGACCAATAGGCAAATGAGTCAACCCTTCATCCTCATCCCTTCGCCCTCCGCCCTACTCTTATAATGCCTCCTGCTAAAAAGACCGTCAGCTTTAGAGACCTGCGCGTCGGCATCTTCGTTTTAGCCGCCATCGCTGTGCTGATCTTTCTCATCCTCAACGCGTCCGGCGACATCAATCCCTTTCGCGGCAAGCTGCACCTGCGCACACGCGTCGGTGATGCGACGGGTCTGCGCGCAGGCTCAGAGGTGAGGCTGGCGGGCGTGCGTATAGGCAATGTTGATGAGATCAAGCTGCTTCAGCCTTCGGACGTGCCGACCGCGCCCAAAGTCGAAGTGCTGATGTCTGTTGATGACAAGATTGACGGCAAGCCCGCCAACGAGCGTATCCGCACGGACTCCAGAGCGCTCCTGACTTCACCCAGTCTGCTCGGCAACGAGATGATTATCAACATCACTCCGGGCACAGCCGCCGGAAGCCCCGTCCAGGATAATCACGTACTGGATTCGACGGCCTCCAACAGCCTGACGGACTTTGCCACCTCCGGCACGGACCTCACGCAGCGTCTGAGCAAGGTCACGGACCAACTCAACGATATAGTCAAAAAAATTAACGAGGGACGCGGGACTGTCGGCCTACTCTTCAACGACGAGGCGCTCTACAACAATTTAAACTCGACCATCCGCGAAACGCAGGAGGTCGCGCGCCAGCTCCGGTCGGGCCAGGGTTCAGCCGGACGCTTTATCAACGACCCCGAGGTCTATGAAAACGTCAGGCTCATCTCGCGTAATCTCAACATGATCGCCGAAGACCTGCGCGCGGGGCGCGGCTCCGCCGGCAAATTCCTCACCAACGACGACCTTTACAACAGAGTCAACGCCATAGCCGACCGCGCAGACCGCACCCTCAACGATGTTAACGGCATCGTCGCAGACATACGCTCCGGTCGCGGCACCGCCGGCAAACTTCTCACAGACGAGCAGCTCTACAACGACGCGCGGACAGCCATCGCCCGCTTCAACACAACAGCCGAACGCATAGACAACGTCGTCGCCAGCGCCCAACGCGGCGAAGGCACCGTCGGCAAACTCCTCACAGACGAGCAGCTCTACAACAACGTCAACCAACTCTCATCCGAAGGCGTCAAGCTCATCTACGACTTCCGCCAAAACCCCAAGAAATACCTGACCATCAAGTTTGAGCTTTTCTGATAACGGATATTTTGTGAACAGAAAATTAAGTTGTTCTCTAAGAGGTACAGATGCAGGGGCTTTGAACCGCTCGCTTATTCACTCTCACTTTGAACTGCATCCTGCTGGTCCAGAGAAGACGGTACTGTCGTCTCTTGCCGGGCCGCTGTGTTCTGCTTGAGAAATTCTTCTGAGCGTAGTCGAAGCTGCTCCGTGGAGAGGTTTTCCTTGCGGGTGGCGAGGGACCAGACGTGGCCGAAGGGGTCTTTGAGCGT
>DASWMI010000052.1:0-14494 GCA_036399835.1 Pyrinomonadaceae bacterium
GGGTCTCCTTTGAGACGAAGCGCGAGAGCTATGCTCTCAAGCGCGCGGATTTGGACCAGTTGAAGGAATACCAGCGACGGCTCGCGGAGCGGCTCGACGTGATGAAGCCGCGCTCCGATCTTTCAGTTAGGCGGCTGGCCCAGCTCTCCGAGCAGCGTGCGAAGGATATTATCGCCTACGGCGGCAAGTCCGCGAATCTCGGCGAGGTGATGCACTCGCGTATCCCGGGCATCATCGTCCCCGGCGGCTTTACCATTCCCTTTTTCTATTACGACCAGTTTCTCAAGGAGAACAAGCTGGACGACGCTATCTACGAGATGCTCAACGACCAGAAGTTTGTTCATGACCCTGCCTACAGACGAGAGTATCTCAACCGTATGCGCGAGCGCATCAAGGGCGGGCGCGTCAACGAACAACTGCGTGCGGCGGTCCTCTCGCGCGTCCACAGGGATTTCGCCGGCAAGGGACTGTTCGCGCGCAGCTCTTCAAATTCCGAGGACCTGCCTAACTTCAGCGGCGCGGGTCTCTATTCCAGCGTGCCCAACGTGCGCGGCGACGAGCAGCTCATCGAAGCCATCAAGACTGTCTGGTCCAGTCTCTGGAATTTTGAAGCCTATGAGACACGCGAGCGCGCGGGTGTGGACCACACGAAAATCTTTATGGCCGTCCTCTTACAGGAAGGCATCAACTCGGAAAGCTCCGGCGTGATGATTACGACAGACCCTTATGACCGCGAGAACGGCGGCGCGATTTATATCTCGGCCAAGCACGGCCTCGGCATCAAGGTCGTCGAAGGACAGAAGATAGCCGAGCAGATTCTTTATCTCCCGCGCGCCAACTCCGTGCAGGTCCTGACGCGCTCGGCGGAAGACAGCCTGCTGACCTTTGACGAGCAGGGCGGGGTCAAGGAGATGCCCATCCAGGGCGAGCGCAATGTCCTGACAGACGAAGTGATTCGCCGCCTCGTCAAGGCCGCCAACGACATCAAACGCATCTTCGGCGGTCGCGACCAGGACATCGAATGGGCCTACATGCGCGGCCAGATTTACATTGTCCAATCACGCCCGTATATTGCTGGGAGCTAAGATAAAAGTCTGAGAGTCTGGAGTCCGAGAGTCTAGGAGTCAAAAGCCAAAGACAAAGAAAGTCTTAAGGCCTTTGACTCTCGGACTCCAGACTCCAGACTCCGGACTTGTTTCAGACCATGAGCATAACAACGATGCGATCCGAGCTTTGTGCCGCAGGCTTGATGGCGGCGTTTCTTTTGGGCGCGTGCGGCGGCCAGCCGCAGCCTTCCGCTCATACCTCTCCCGCAGCCAACGCGACGTCGGCCAATGATTCAAACAGGCAGAGCGCGCAGCCTTTGAACTTGCGCGGGCCGTCCGCGCGCGAGAGCGTGAAGCCTTCGTCTTCCAGCAGCAGCGGGGGCGGCGAGGCGATAGATACTTCGGAGTACGACGCGGAAATCCGGCGCGCGAAAAAGCAGGCCGAGAGAAAAGCGAGCACGGATGCCGACCGCCAGGCTCTCGCGCAAAGCTATCTGGCTCGCGCGCGTGCTTTGACCAAAGCGCGTCAATATCGCGTCGCGCTCGGAGATTATCGTCGCACGCTGGAATACGACCCGGGCAACGAAGAGGCCAGGCAGATGGCCGGAACGATTATCTCTATCCTCCAGAGCATGCATATAGAAGTTCCTCCGGCGGGCCGCGAGCCGTCGCCTCTGCCGTATAAAAAGTGACGCGTCACAGGTAACAAGATGATTGCTTGCTCCGGCCTGTCACCTGTCACCCGTCACCCGTTACTGTTTTTATGCTGATTATTCCCGCAATCGATCTCAAGGACGGGCGGTGTGCGCGGCTGACGCGAGCAAGCAAGTCGGATGTCAGGGTCTACGATACGGACCCTGTCGAGACGGCGAAGAGTTTTGAGCAAGCGGGCGCGCGTATGATTCACATCGTTGATGTGGATGCGGCTGTTTCCGGCGGCAAGTCTCCCAACCGGAAAGTTGTCCGGCGCATCATTCGCGGAGTAGAGATTCCGGTCCAGTTTGGCGGCGGGATGCGTTCGGTTTCTGACGTCCAGCAGATGATAGAGTACGGCGCGGCGCAGGTCGTCCTCGGCACGCTCGCAGCCGAATCACCCGAGACGCTCGAAAACTTTGTACAGCTTTTCGGCTTTCGTATCTGCGTCGGGATTGATGCGCGCAACGGGCAGGTGCTTGTCGGCGGTTGGGAGAAGCAGACGAAAATCTCCGGCATAGACCTGGCGCGACGCGTCGCAGACGCAGGTGTTGACCGGATAGTTTATACGGACGTGGCGCGCGACGGTACGCTCGGCGGCGTCAACATTGAGCAGACCTGCGCGATTGCGCGCGCCTCCGGTCTTCATGTGACGGCTTCGGGCGGCGTCTCTTCGCTCGAAGAGATACGCCAACTGGTCGCGGCGCAATCCTGCGGCGTGGACAGCGTTATCATCGGCAAGGCTCTCTACGAAGGACGCTTTACCTTGAAGGACGCGCTGCGAGTTGCATAGGGCTGGATTAAATCAGCCACAGAGACAGAGAGGCACGAGAGGAAGCCATGAACGATAAATTCGCTGGAAAGAGCATGGATTTCAAGTTCCGTGCTAATTGTTCTTCATTATCGTTCATCGTTGCTGCTTCATCATTCTCTTTCTCTCTTCTCTCTCTCTGTGTCTCCGTGCCTCTGTGGCCAACTTTCCGAATATGTTCTCTTAACTACTATGACTGATAAAATCTTTGCTGACCGGATTCTTTCGGAGCATGTGGCGTTTGTCACCGGGGGCGGGACGGGGATTACGGGCGGAGTGGCGCGTGCGCTGGCCGAAGCGGGCGCGCGTGTCGCGCTGGTCAGCCGGAAGATGGAGCATCTAGAGCCTGCTGCCGAAGCGATTCGTGCGGGCGGCGGCGAGGCTCTGGCCGTCGCTGCGGATGTGCGCCATGTGGAGCAGGTCGAGAGGGCTGTGCTGGCGACCGTCGAGCATTTTGGTAAAGTGGATATAGTGGTCAACGGCGCGGCGGGGAATTTTCTCTGCGCGGCTGAAGAGCTGACGCCGAACGGCTTCGGCACTGTCGTGGATATTGACTTGAAGGGTACATTCAACGTCTGCCGCGCAGCCTTCGAGCAACTGAAAAAGCATCGCGGGCAGATTCTGAACATCAGCGCCACGCTTCATTATCTAGGCACGCCGATGCAGCTTCACGTCTCCGCCGCCAAGGCCGGTGTTGATGCCCTGACGCGCAACCTGGCCGTCGAATGGGGACGCTACCGTGTACGCGTCAACGCTATCGCGCCTGGTCCGATTGAAGACACTGAAGGCATGAAGCGGCTGGTCCAGCCGGAACTCAGGGAACGACTCCTGCGTCGCATTCCGCTCGCACGCTTCGGGCGCATACGCGACATAGAAAACGCCGCGGTCTTTCTTTGCTCGGAAGCCGCCAGCTTTATCAACGGCGCTGTCCTCGTCGTGGACGGCGGCAACTGGCTCAGTAATAAAATCTAGTGACAGGTAACAAGTGACAGGTGACAAGAGAAACGCTGGTTCTTTCTTGTCACCTGTCACCCGTCACCTGTCACGGCTTCTCTTATGCTTGACCTACAGCCTGCGACATTCGAGGAGTTTGTGCGCGAGGGCACGCGCGGCAACGTCGTGCCGGTGGTGCGCACTGTGCTGGCCGACTTGCAGACGCCGGTCGGCGCATTCATGCGCGTGGCGCATAGCTCACGTTATGCTTTCCTGCTTGAATCCGTGGAGGGCGGCGAGCGTGTCGCGCGCTACTCCTTTCTTGGCGCAGACCCGCAGATGATCTTGCGCGGGCGTGGGCAACGGACCATTATCGAGAGCGATGGCGAGAGCGAGACGCACGAGATACGCCTGACCGAATTCCTGCGCCGTTATTTTGGCGCGCGAAAGCTGGCGCGGCGGACGGGCCTCGCACCGATGGCGGGCGGCGCGGTCGGCTATCTGGCCTATGATGCCGCGCGCTGGTTCGAGCCTGTGCTGGAGAAACAGTTTGAGAAGCAGTTTGATAAAGACGAGGCTGCGGAGGATGATGCGGTCTTTATGCTCTTTCGCACGGTGCTCGCCTTTGACCGCGTGCGGCAGCAGATAGAGATTACTTCGGTCGTGCTGACGGAAGAGGCGGATGGAAACGAGCAGCGCCTGCGCGAGTTGTACGAGCAGGCGGTCGCAGAGACGGAGCGCATCGAGAGAGCCTTGCTTGCCAGTCTGCCCAGACCGAAACGTGCTCGACAGGCGAAGAACGGCAAGCCGCCGAAAGTGAAGTTTACTTCCAACTGGTCTCTCAAAGGTTACGAGGATGCCGTCAGAAACATCAAAGAGCGAATCGCGGCGGGCGATTGTTATCAGGTCGTCGTCTCGCAGCGTTTCGACACGGAGGTCACTGCGCAGCCGATAGAGATTTATCGCGCACTGCGCGCGACCAATCCTTCACCGTATATGTATTTTCTGCGGCTCGGTGATGAATCAATCGTCGGCGCGTCGCCCGAAATGCTGGTCCGTTGTCGAGGGCAGCGGCTGGACTATCGCCCGCTTGCAGGGACGCGCAGGCGCGGCGCGACCGAGACCGAAGACTGGATGCTCGGCGAAGAGATGCTGACCGATGAAAAGGAGGTGGCCGAGCATACTATGCTCGTTGACCTGGGCCGCAACGACCTGGGGCGCGTCGCGGATTTCGGCTCGGTACAGGTTGAAGATTTGATGTCGGTCGAGCGTTATTCTCATGTTCAGCATCTGGTCACGAGCTTACGCGCGCGGCTGCGCGATGACCTGGACCGCTTTGACGCGCTGGCTTCCTGCTTTCCCGCGGGGACCGTCACGGGCGCGCCCAAAGTCAAAGCAATGCAGATTATCAAAGAGCTTGAGCCGACGAGTCGCGGCGTGTACGCTGGCGCGGTCGGCTACATGGATTACGCTGGCAATCTGGATTCGTGTATCGCGATTCGGACTATCGTCTTGCGAAAAAAGATCGCTTCGGTCCAGGCGGGCGCGGGCGTGGTTGCCGATTCCGTGCCGGAGCGCGAGTATGAAGAGACGCTCAACAAGGCGCGTGCGCTGATAGGCGCGCTGGAGCTGGCGGAGAAGGGACTGTGAAGGAATAAGGGATGCATCCGCCGTTCGGATTGTTTGTTGAATCATGCAAGGGGAAGTTTGGATGATGAAGCCGATTCGCATTTTGGCGCTCCTGGGGCTTTTATTGAGCTTGACGCAGGCAGCGCCGGGGCAGAGCGATAGCGCCTCGCAGCCACCTAAAAAGCTTAATGAGCGGCCAGCCGCTTTGACTAAGACGGCAGAGCCTTTCGACGGCGCGAGTGTGGAGAAGATGGCGAGCAGGTGCGTCCTGCTGGAAACCGAGGCGGGCGCGATAGAGCTTGAGATGCTGCCGGAAGCTGCGCCTGAAAGTGTACGCAACTTTCTCAACCTGGTCTCAATCGGCGCGTTCGATACGACAAGCTTTAGCCGCGTCGTCAGGGATTTTGTGGTCCAGGGCGGCAGCTTTACCACGCGTGCCACACTCACACAGGAACTGGCCGCGCGTATGGCGCGCAAGATTCCAGACGAGCCGAACTACGTCAAGCATGTTCGCGGCATAGTCTCCATGGCTCGCCCGGACGAGCCTCACAGCGCCTCGTCCCATTTCTTTATACTCGTCGGCGACGCTCCGCATCTGGACGGAAAGTTTGCCGCCTTCGCACGCGTCTTGCGCGGGATGGACGTGGCCGACGCGATTAACCGTGCGCCCACAGACGGCGATAAGCCGGACAAGCCCGTGCGCATCAAACGCGCCGTCGTCGCTTCGTGCACGAAACCTGAAAACAAGAATTAGCGTTAGAGAAAAGGATGAAGAGGGAACGCTTGAAGGGTAAAGTCAGAACAATGAAGGGCGAACTGAAGGGCGTTTATCTTTACTTACGCGTTCCGCGCTCCTGCTTTATCCTTTCCTCCGTCTCTCTCTGGCTGGTCCTCTTATTGCTGACGGCGGGCTGTAGCCCGAAATCGAACGCGAAGCCGAGTCCTGAGAATGCGCGGCGTGCTTTGCAGCTACGGGGTTACGATTTTAACGAGAACTCTTTTCTCGAAGCGGCAGCGGCTGGCGATGTCTGGGCCGTCAACGCTTTTCTCTCCGCCGGGATGAATCCGAATGCGCAGAATGAGCGCGGCGAGACGGCGCTGATTATCGCCAGCATCAAGGGCGATGTCGGCATCGTCAAGGCTCTGCTTCAGGGCGGCGCAAACATCAACGCTACGGACCATCGCGGGTGGTCCGCCTTGATGCGCGCTTTGCGCAACGAGAGGCAGGAAGTCGCGCAAATACTTCTGGACCACAAACCGGATGTCAACGTGCAGGGCAAGGGCGGCGAGACGGCGCTTCTGCTCGCCGTCTGGAAGGCCGGGCCGGAGGTCGTCCGCACGCTGCTTGAAAGGGGCGCGAACGCCAACACCGGAGACGCCGACGGCAGCACTGCGCTCGAACAGGCGGTCTTGATGAATCGCCCCGAGATCGCTCACGACCTGCTGGAGAAGGGCGCAAACCCGAACTCGAAGAACAAGGCCGGAGGCACGCCGCTCATCTACGCCGCCTCCAACGGGCGCACAGAGATTGTCCGAGACCTGCTCAAACACGGCGCGGACCCGCGCGCCAAAGACAATAAAGGCCAGACCGCGCAGACCTGGGCCACACAGGGCAAGCATGAAGAGATAGTCAGCCTGCTTCGCGAAGCCGAAGATGGAAAGTGAAGAGTTTTGAGTTTTCAGTTTTGAGAAACAGCAAACTGTCTTTGCTCAAAACTCAAAACTGCTTTAATGATTCTCGTTATAGATAATTACGATTCGTTTACTTATAACCTGGTCCAGTATCTCGGAGAGCTGGGCGAGGAGATAGAGGTGCGTCGCAACGACGAGGTGACGGTCGAGGAGATAGAGGCTCGCTGCTGCCCCGATAAGATTCTCATCTCGCCCGGGCCTGGGACGCCGGATGATGCGGGCGTCTCGCTCAGGGTCATCGAACAGTTTGGCGGGCGCGTTCCCATTCTTGGCGTATGCCTGGGCCATCAGGCCATCGGGCAGGCTTTCGGTGGACGCATCGTGCGCGCGCCCACGCTCGTTCACGGCAAGGCCACGGAAATCTGTCACGACGGCAAGACTATCTTTGAAGGTCTCGAATACCGCTTTAAGGCAGGGCGTTATCATTCGCTCATCGTCGAGCGTGATTCGCTCCCCGAATGTTTTGAAATCTCCGCCACGACCCCCGACGGCGTGATTATGGGGCTGCGCCACCGGACCATGAAACTCGAAGGCGTACAGTTTCATCCTGAATCAATCCTCACCACGGAAGGAAAAAGATTGCTCGCTAATTTTCTAAGACAGTGAAGAAGAGAGATTTCAGTTTTGAGTTTTGAGTTTTCAGAAAAGGCAGGCTCTCTTTGCTCAAAACTGAAAATTGAGAACTGAAAACTGAAATATGTCTGACGAATCGAGCGCAAACAAAGAGAGACCGGCCTGGCTGTTGCGGACGCCTGCGCGTAGAGATGAAGTTGAGGCTACGGGCGGCCTGCGGAGTCTTTTGCTGCGACTGATGCGCGGCGAAGATTTGGAGCGCGCTGAGGCGTCTGCTTTGCTGGACGCGCTGCTGGACGTCGAGGCGACGGACGCGCAGATAGCTGCGGCACTAGTGGCCCTGGCCGTCAAGGGCGAGACGGTTGAAGAGTTGACGGGGATGGCCTTGGCTATGCGCGCACGCTCCGTGCGTCTAGAGTCCCGCCACAGTTGTTTTATAGACACAGCCGGGACAGGCTCAAGCTCCGCTAAGACCTTTAACGTCTCGACCGCCGCGGCCTTTGTCATCGCGGGCGCGGGCCTCGCTGTCGCCAAGCACGGCAGCCGCGCTGCCACGAGCCGTTCGGGAAGCGCGGACGTGCTCGCCGCGCTCGGCGTCAATGTCTCGGCTGCGCCGGACATCTCGGCACGCTGCCTCAACGAGTTTGGCATCTGCTTTATGTTCGCGCCGCTCTATCACGGGGCGACCGCGCGCGTCGCAGGCATACGCCGCGAGCTTGGCGTGCAGACGACCTTTAACCTGCTTGGCCCGCTGACCAATCCCGCCGGAGCGCCGCGACAGATTATAGGCGTCTGGCACGCCGCGTTGGTCCAGCCGCTCGCGCGCGTCCTGGCCGAGCTGGGAACGGAGCGCGCCTGGGTCATACACGGCGCTGACGGACTCGACGAAGTGACGCTCGCCGACAAGACCTTCGTTGCCGAAGCTGATAGAGGCCGGATTAAGAGCTTCGAGATTGGTCCGGGCGATTTCGGTCTTGAGCGCGCTTCGCTTGAACACCTGCGCGGCGGCGATGCATGGGCCAACGCTGAGACCATACGCGAAGTCCTGGCCGGAACGCGGAGCGACGAAGCACGCTCGCTGGTCCTCATCAATGCTGCCGCTGCGCTTCATCTAGGCGGCGTCGGAAGCACGCTGCGCGATTCGGCCCAACTCGCGGCACAGAGCATTGATAGCGGCGCGGCGCTCGGCAAATTAGAGATGCTGGTCCGGGAGACAAAGAGGTAATGCTGACTGCCTCGCGTGCGATGCTATACTCCTGGTCTTGAGGAGACGCTTTCCGGGATGGACTTTCTTTCCGAAATTATCGCCGCTAAGAAGCTCCGGCTGGCTCGTGCCAAGCGCGAGCGCGCGGCTGAAGAGCTTCGCGCGGAGGCTCTTGAGAAGCGCAATGGGATGGAAGACCATCGCCTGCGTGCGATGCTTGCGAGACCGGAAGGGCTGAACATCATAGCGGAAATCAAGCGCGCTTCTCCTTCAAAGGGGTTGATCCGTGCGGATATAGAACCCGCGCAGGTGGCGCGAAGTTATCAAGAGCATGGCGCGGCTGCCGTCTCAGTGCTGACCGAAGAGGACAGGTTTGGAGGCTCGCTCGCGGACCTCTCAGCGGTTCGCGCGGCGGTCCGGATACCAGTCTTGCGCAAAGATTTTATCTTTGACGAAGATCAACTCTACGAGGCTGCGGCGGCGGGCGCGGACGCGCTGCTGTTAATCGTCGCGGCGCTGGATGAAGAGACGCTGGCGCGGCTGCGTCGCTTGACGGAAGAGGAGCTTGGGATGGATGCGCTGGTTGAAGTGCACGCGGAGGATGAGTTGCGGCGCGCGCTACGCTCCGGCGCGACCCTCATCGGAGTCAATAATCGCAACCTGCACAATTTCGAGGTCTCGCTTGAGGTTTCAAGACAACTGGTCCGGAAGATGCCGGAAGGCATCCTGGCAATCTCGGAGAGCGGTCTGCGCACAGGCCGGCAACTGGCGGAGCTGCGCGCGCTCGGCTATAGCGGATTTCTCATCGGCGAGAGCTTCATGCGCGCGGAAAATCCGGGCGCGGCTCTCAGCGCACTAACGGACGAAGCGGAGCGAATAGAGATGAGAGGTCGAAAGTCAGTCGAAGCCTTTAAGTAGCCTCTCACTTCTAAGAGATTATTTCAAAACGGAACATTAGCCACCGCAGGCACAGAGCATAATTAGGAAAGATGTCTTGAACAATCTTATAAAATCTTAATTCATCTTCTCTCTCTCTGTGCCTCTGCGTCTCTGTGGCTACTTTTAATATGGCACTCGTCAAAATCTGCGGCATCACGAATCTGGAAGATGCGAGGGCGGCTGTGGAGGCCGGGGCTGACGCTTTGGGGTTCAACTTTTATCGCAGGAGCGCGCGTTATATCGCTCCTGCGGATGCGCGTTGTATTGTCGAGTTGCTGCCGGATGAAGTGTTGACGGTTGGAGTCTTTGTCAACGAGAGTGGGCCTGAGCAGGTGTCGCGGATGGCTGACGAGGCGGGAGTCCGCGCCGTACAGCTTCATGGCGATGAATCGCCGGATTATTGTCGCGCTCTCAAGAATCGTCCGGTGATCAAGGCTTTGCGAGTCGGCGCTGGTTATGAGCCTGAGAGCGCGGCGATGTATGAAGCGTATGCGATTATGCTCGATGCGTTTGACCTCTCGGAGCGAGGCGGGACGGGCCGCGTCTTTGACTGGCAGTTGGCGCAGAGGACGCGTGCGTTCGTCAAGAGGCTTTATCTGGCCGGCGGGCTGTCTCCTGAGAACGTGGCGGAAGCCATCAAGATTGTTGGTCCAGACTGTGTGGACGCTTGCAGCCGTCTGGAAGATGCGCCGGGCCGGAAGAACCTCGCGCGAGTCCGCTCCTTCATAGAGGCCGCGCACACCGCGACCGAACCCCGGATGGAAGCCGAGAGAAAATAGTCCGGCTCGTGTTAACCTGTCTCGGTCATGACAGACAAAGCCGCAACACAACCTGACGAGCGAGGTCACTGGGGAGCTTACGGCGGGCGCTTTGTGCCTGAGACGCTGATGGCTCCGCTCGAAGAGCTGTCGGCTGGCTACGAGGCCGCACGCACAGACGAAAGTTTCCTTCAACAGTTTGCCTCGCTCCTCAAAGATTATTCGGGGCGACCGACGCCGCTCTTTTATGCAGCTCGTTTGACAGAGGCCGCAGGCGGCGCGCGTCTTTATCTCAAGCGCGAAGACCTCTCGCACACAGGCTCGCACAAGATTAACAATGCGCTCGGGCAGGTCTTGCTGGCGCGGCGTATGGGCAAGCGGCGGATCATCGCGGAGACGGGCGCGGGCCAGCATGGTGTGGCGACGGCAACCGTCTGCGCGCTCTTCGGGCTTCAATGCGTCGTCTACATGGGCGCCGAGGACATGCGCCGCCAGCAGCTCAACGTCTTTCGCATGCAACTGCTCGGCGCAGAAGTGCGCGAGGTGTCGGCAGGCTCGCGCACTTTGAAGGATGCCATCAACGAGGCTTTGCGTGATTGGGTGACGAATGTCTCGGACACTTACTATCTACTCGGCAGCGCGCTCGGCCCGCATCCCTATCCTCTCATGGTCAGAGATTTTCAGAGCGTCATAGGGCGCGAGACCCGCG
This sequence comes from Pyrinomonadaceae bacterium, assembly GCA_036399835.1. Classification (GTDB taxonomy): domain Bacteria; phylum Acidobacteriota; class Blastocatellia; order Pyrinomonadales; family Pyrinomonadaceae; genus DASYML01. Next base: position 10,988 of record DASWMI010000052.1, read on the forward strand.
AACAGATTTTAGAAAAGGAGGGGCGCTTGCCGGATGCTCTGGTCGCGTGTGTCGGCGGCGGGTCGAATTCGATAGGCATGTTTCATCCGTTTCTGGACGACGAGGGCGTGCGGATGATAGGAGTCGAAGCGGGCGGAAGCGGAAACGAACTGGGCCAGCATGCCGCGCGCTTTAACACAGGCAGCGGCGGAGGCCGACCCGGAGTCCTGCAAGGCACTCTGAGTTATGTCTTGCAGGATGAACGCGGGCAGATAGCTTCCACGCATTCCATCTCTGCGGGTCTGGATTATCCTTCCATCGGACCGGAGCACGCGTATCTACATGACAGTGGCCGTGTCGAATACGTTTCGGCAACAGACCAGGAAGCGCTCGCGGCCTTTCACAAGCTCTCAGAGCTTGAAGGCATCATCCCCGCGCTCGAATCGTCCCACGCCGTCGCACACGCCATCAAGCTCGCACGCGAAATGGACCACCAACGGATTCTCCTGGTCAATCTTTCGGGGCGTGGCGATAAGGATGTCCAGACGGTCGCTGAAACAAGCGGAAGAGATTTTAAAAGGGCCGCCGAAGTGGTCGAGCCAGACGCTCAAGCTCTCTCAGGGACGAGCGGCGCGGAGGCTGCTTGAGCAGGATCGCAGAGGCTTTCGCACAGCTCAGCCGCGAGGGAAAGCGCGGCTTTATCCCTTTCATCACGGCGGGCGACCCGGATTTGAACGCGACCCGAAAACTCCTGATTGAGCTGGCTCATGCCGGAGCGAGCGTCATAGAGCTGGGCGTGCCCTTTAGCGACCCCGTGGCGGATGGACCAGTCATCCAGCGCGCTTCCGAACGCGCACTGCGGCACGGCTTCGGTCTCGCAGAGATTTTCGAGACGGTCGCAGAGGCTCAACTTCAAGCGCCCGTGCCCATCGTCCTCTTCAGCTATTTCAACCCGCTCATGCAATTCGGTCTTGAGCGACTGAGCAGGGAAGCGCAAAGGGCCGGGATTGACGGCGTGCTCGTGACGGACCTCGTGCCGGAAGAGGCTCTGGAATTCTCGGCCGCGCTCAAAGCGCATGACCGGGACCTGATCTTTCTCGTCGCGCCAACCTCTACGGATACGCGACTGGCGATGGTGGCCGAGCGCGCGAGCGGCTTTATCTACGCGGTCTCGCGCGCCGGTGTGACAGGCGCACGCGCAGAGGTCAGCCTTGAAGCTGAAAATCTGGTCCGGCGAGTCCGTAGAGTTTCAGATTTGCCCGTCGCCGTAGGCTTCGGCATCTCTAGCGCGGAACAGGTTGCGGAAGTCTGGCGTTATGCGGATGCTGCGGTCATAGGCTCCGCGCTGGTGGCAGAGATTGAGCGACTCTCTCAAGCGCCGGACCTGGCCGAGCGTCTGGGAGCATTCGCGCGCGGCCTGCTGCCAGGTAAGGCTGCTTCCGAATAGGGTTGGCAAAAGATGAATGACAAGGGAAGACTAAGGAAGGGTCTTGAGTCGGGAGTATGCGTCGTGCTGGTCCTGCACAGCCCGCGCGAGAAGTGCTGGGGCTTGCTCGAACGGATTGACGCGGCGGGCGTTTTCCTGCGCGGGCTGGACCTCAATAGCTTTGACGACCTGATGCACGCCGTCGCGCATGAAGAGCCTTTTTTCGGCGTCGCCGACCTGTTTTTTCCCATGTGGCGTGTAGAGCGTGTGACGCTGGATGAGCGCGCGGGGGAAGTGCCTTCGCTGGCCGAGCAATTTGAAAAGCGCACGGGCCGCAGCGCTTTGGAATTTTTAGGCGCGGAGGCTGATTCCGGCGCTTGAACTCTCTTCGAGGATTGACCTTTGCTCCAGGTTTCGGTAGAGTTCGCGCCGCCCTCATCGCCAGGGTCTCAAGCGCGGCAGGGCACGCCTTGAGAACGCAAAACGGGCTGATCCGAGAGCCTCAAAAAAAGTTGGAAAAAACCTTGTTTCACGGGTGAAACGCTGTTCCATTCTCGCGTCTCTTATGCTATAGTTGCTGTCGTCGCGGTGGCCGAGCCGCCGAGAGAGCTTGAGAGACATTTGAGAAAAGGAACAGAAGAAAGAGATGTATGTAATGGCTGAAGACAGATCAAGCGCTGATCGCGGCAAAGCGGTCGAAGCGGCGCTGCTCAATATCGAAAAGAAATTTGGCAAGGGATCAATCATGCGTCTGGGCGAGAAGGAAGTCTCAGATATCGCTGCGATCTCTACAACTTCGTTAAGTCTGGATGCGGCCATAGGCATCGGCGGCGTGCCGCGCGGTCGCGTGATTGAAATCTACGGGCCGGAAAGCTCAGGCAAGACGACGCTCGCGCTGCACATCGTCGCCGAAGCGCAGAAGGCCGGAGGCGTGGCCGCTTACATTGATGCGGAGCACGCGATGGATGCCGAGTACGCCGGAAAGCTCGGCGTACAGATTGACGACCTGCTTATTTCGCAGCCGGATTCCGGCGAGCAGGCTTTGGAGATTGCGGAAGCCCTCGTGCGCTCGAACGGCGTTGACGTCATCGTCATAGACTCCGTCGCCGCGCTCGTCCCGCGCGCAGAGCTTGACGGCGAGATGGGCGACAGCCTTCCGGGCCTTCAGGCGCGACTGATGTCGCAGGCTTTGAGGAAACTGACGGCCATCGTCTCGCAGTCGAACACCTGCTTTATCTTTATCAACCAGATTCGAGAGAAGATCGGCGTCATGTTCGGCTCGCCTGAGACGACCACGGGCGGGCGCGCGCTGAAGTTCTACTCCTCTCTGCGTCTGGACATTCGACGCATCGGGGCGATCAAGGACGGCGACCGTTTTGTCGGCAACCGGACGAAGGTCAAGGTCGTCAAGAACAAGGTCGCGCCGCCCTTCCACGAGTGCGAGTTTGACATCGTGTACGGCGAAGGCATCTCGCGCGAAGGCGATGTGCTGGACCTGGCCGTCGCCAACAAGGTCGTCGAAAAGAGCGGCGCGTGGTTCTCTTACAAGGGCGAGCGACTGGGCCAGGGCCGCGAGAATTCCAAGCAGACTCTAAGGGATAACGCGGAGCTGTTGCAGCGCATCGAGACGGAAGTCAAGGTTGCGCTCGGGATGCCCGTCGCCCACGCGACCGAAGAGACAGAGGAGGCAGCCGCGCCTGCTTCGAGCCGTAAGGCTGCCAAGTAAGAGACGCAGAACGTCAATCAAAAATCGTGAATCGTGAATAGAAGTTGCGCTCTATTCACGATTCACGATTTTCGTTTTACGGCTTCTATCTTTTACCTTTTGACTGCTTTGGTTTATTGTCTCCTGCGTGCGCAGGCCTTGAGCCGTCGCCTTGTGAGCCGATGGAAAACAGTATTCTGATAAAAAATGGCACGCTCATCACGATGGACCAGAATGAGTCTGTCTTGAAGGGCGACCTCTTTGTGCTTGATGGGAGGATTGCTGGCCTCGGCGAGTCTTTTGGTCCAGCCGATGAGGTCATAGATGCGAGCGGCTGCGCGGTCCTGCCCGGCTTTATACAGACTCATATACATCTCTGCCAGACGCTCTTTCGCGG
>DASWMI010000053.1:0-8127 GCA_036399835.1 Pyrinomonadaceae bacterium
GGGGTGGCCTCATCTCTGAGGAAGGCTCAGCCGATGGGTTGAGCCTTCTTTTCGCGTCAATAGCCCTGCTCGCAAAGTCCGTAGACCTTCGCTTGTTTTCCTCCGGTCGTTGCCTGCGTTGCCTCTTTTGGCATATATTGCTTGCCTCTTAAGCTTCTACATTCGAGAAACCATTTACAGAAAGGCGCTCTTTAAGCTTATGCCAACATCTGTTCCTGTGACGGTCGCGCATGGCGACGGCATCGGGCCTGAGATTATGGCGGCGACGCTGCACATTTTGAGGGAAGCGGGCGCGGCGCTCGACATTGAGACCATAGAGATTGGCGAGAAGGTTTACCTCGCGGGGCATCCGGGCGGGATTGAGCCGAGCGCCTGGGATTCTCTCAGGCGGACGAAGGTTTTTCTCAAAGCCCCGATTACGACGCCGCAGGGTGGCGGCTTTAAGAGCCTCAACGTGACCGTGCGCACGACGCTCGGCCTCTATGCCAATGTGCGGCCGTGCGTCTCTTATCATCCGTTTGTCGAGACGAAGCATCCTGTCATGGATGTCGTCATCGTGCGCGAGAATGAAGAGGATTTGTATGTCGGGATAGAACACAGGCAGACCAATCAGGTCGTGCAGGCTCTAAAGTTAATCAGCCGTCCGGGGAGCGAGAAGATTATACGCTACGCTTTCGAGTATGCGCGCTGGAACAATCGCCGCAAAGTCACCTGCTTTACCAAAGACAACATCATGAAGCTGGCCGACGGCCTCTTCCACAAAGTCTTTGACGAGGTGGCGGCTGATTATCCTGAGATACAGAACGAGCACTGGATTGTGGACATCGGTGCGGCCAAGCTGGCGGACACGCCCGAAGCCTTCGATGTCGTCGTCATGCCGAACCTCTACGGCGATATTCTCTCGGATGTCGCCGCGCAGATAGCAGGCTCCGTGGGTCTCGCAGGCTCCGCCAACATAGGCGAGAACGTCGCCATGTTTGAAGCGATTCACGGCTCTGCGCCGCGCCGCGCAGGACAGAATCTGGCGAACCCTTCGGGCCTCCTGCTCGGCGCAATCCTGATGCTGGTCCACATCGGCCAGCCTGAAGTTGCCGAGCGCGTACACAACGGCTGGCTGCGCACGATTGAAGACGGCATACACACCTACGACATTTACAAAGAGGGCGTCAGCCACGAGAAGGTCGGGACCAGGGAGTTTGCCGAAGCTGTCGTCAAGCGTCTGGGCCAACAGCCGCAGACTCTCAAGTCAGTCGCTTATAGCCGCAGCGCACCGGAGGCTGCCCAGGCCAGGAAAACTCTCAATGAGGTTGCGAGCGCGAAAAAGGAACTGACGGGCGTTGATGTCTTTCTCGATTGGACCAGCGGAAGCGCGGACCAACTCGGAGAGAGAGTCAGAGAGCTGGCGGGCGACGGTCTCAAGTTTGTGATGATTATCAATCGCGGCGTCAAGGTCTACCCTGAAGGAATGTCCGAGACCTTTTGCACGGACCACTGGCGCTGCCGCTTCAAGTCCGAGCAGGAGGGCGGCACAATCACACACGCGCAGATTACGGGCCTGCTCCGGCGGTTTGCTGAGGCCGGCTTCGATTTCATCAAGACGGAGAATCTCTACAACTTCGACGGCCAGCCCGGCTACTCCGTTATTCAGGGACAGTAGGAAACGAGAACTCTGTTTTTGCGATGATCAGGTTAAAAGAGAAAGAAGAAGGCGAAGCGCGGCGCGAGGATGACGCCGCTCCGCTCGTCTCCGTCATCATGGGGAGCACGTCAGACTGGGAGACCATGCGCGCGGCTTCGGACGTGCTGGTCCAGTTCGATGTGCCGCACGAGTGCCGCGTCGTCTCTGCTCATCGCACGCCCGCCTGGATGACAGAGTTTGCCGCGAGCGCTGAAGGGCGCGGCGTAGAGGTGATTATCGCGGGCGCAGGGGGCGCGGCCCACTTGCCCGGGATGGTCGCGGCGCAGACGCTCCTTCCCGTCCTCGGCGTGCCCGTCAAGAGCAAAGCCCTAAAGGGCATCGATAGCCTGCTCTCCATCGTGCAGATGCCAGCGGGCGTGCCCGTCGGGACGCTCGCCATAGGCGAAGCAGGCGCGAAGAATGCGGCGCTCTTAGCCGTTGCGATTCTGGCAAATAAGCGCGGCGAGTTGAGAGAGCGGCTGCGCGAGTTTCGCGCGGAGCAGGAAAGACAGGTCCGCGAGGCGACGCTTAAGTGAGAGGACCAATTCTTCCCGGGGCGAAGATAGGTGTGCTCGGCAGCGGGCAACTGGGGCGCATGTTCGCCATGAGCGCGCGCCGCATGGGTTATCTGGTCCACACGCTCTCCCCTCAAACCGATACCCCGACCGGACAAATCTCCGACCTCGAAATCCAGGCCGCTTACGAAGACCTGGACGCCGTGCGCGACTTCGCCGCCGGAGTGGATGTCGTCACCTTCGAGTTTGAAAACATCCCTTCGTCAACGGTCGAGGCCATTGCCCACAGCGGCGTCCCCGTCAGACCCGGCGGGCTGGTCCTGCACACTGCGCAGCACCGCCTGCGCGAAAAAAACTTCCTGGTCCAGAACGGATTTCCCGCGACGCCTTTTCGCCCGGTCAGTAGCCTTGAAGAGTTGCGCGCCGGAGTGCGCGAGCTGGGCTTGCCGGCCATCCTCAAGACCGCCGGGTTCGGTTATGACGGCAAGGGACAGACGCGCATTGCATCCGAGGATGAGATCGAAGCTGCCTTTGATAAGCTCACAGGGCAGGAGGCCGTGCTGGAAGCGTTCGTGGATTTCGAGCGGGAGGTTTCGGTCGTCGCGGCGCGGGGCGTTGATGGCTCTGTGGTCCACTACGGCTTGATCGAGAACGTTCACCGTCAGCATATCTTAGATAGCTCCATCGCGCCCGCTGCGGTCTCTCCAGCCGTCTTGAAGATGGCGACGGAAATGGCCGCCAGCCTGCTCGAACAACTCGAAGTGGTCGGCGTGCTCTGCGTCGAATTTTTCCTCAAGCGAGACGGGCTGCTCTATCTCAACGAAATTGCGCCGCGACCTCATAACTCCGGACACCTGACGATTGACGCTTGCGTGACGAGCCAGTTCGAGCAGCAGCTACGCGCCGTCTGCGGGCTGCCGCTCGGCTCGACCGCGCAGAGAGGCGCGGCTGCGATGGTCAACCTGCTCGGAGACCTCTGGCAGAAGGGCGAGCCAAACTGGCGCGCCGCCTGCTCCTTCCCCGCAGTCAAGCTTCATCTCTATGGCAAGCACGAGCCGCGCCCCGCGCGCAAGATGGGACACCTCACGGCCACTGCCGCGACCACACGCGAAGCCCTCCGACTGGTCTCCGCGGCGCGCGAGGCTTTAATCAAAGAGCGTTGATTTCCTCTTGGAAAACAGTAGGATTTAGCGCAGAATATGGCTCGCGCCAGAGATTTTTTTGTCAGCCTGCGAGCCGCTTCGCTTGATTCTGAGAGCGGTTCCTATCTTTCACCTCGTGGCCTGTATTCGAGAGTAGCCCAACAGATGATCGGTCAGACAATCTCTCATTACCGTATTCTCGAAAAGCTCGGCGAAGGTGGGATGGGCATCGTCTACGCCGCTGAGGATGTTTACCTGGGCCGGCGCGTCGCCATCAAGACCATCTCTCCGGCATCGGACGGGCATACCTTTCGCGCACGTTTCCTGCGCGAGGCGCGAGCCATCTCCGCTCTCTCTCATCCTCACATCGCCACCATCTACGATTACGGCGAGATGGAAGATAAACGAGCCTTCATCGTCATGGAGTTCATTGACGGGCAGACCCTCAGCGACCTCCTGCACGAGGGAAAACTAACGCTCTGGCAAGCGTTGGAAATCATCGAAGCAGTCGCCTCCGCCCTCTCCGCCGCTCACGACCGCGGCATCATCCACCGCGACATCAAACCCTCCAACGTCATGGTCAACTCTCGCGGCCAGGTCAAAGTCCTTGACTTCGGCCTCGCCAAACAACTCTACGATGAACACTCTCACTCGGCTGACCCGGATGCGCAGACTCTTTTAGCCACACACACGCAGAGCGGAATAGTAGTCGGCACACCGCTCTACTTATCACCGGAGCAGGCGACAGGGCAGGCGGTGGATGCCAGAAGCGATCTCTTTGCGTTGGGGGCGGTGTTGTACGAATGCGTCACGGGGAGGGCAGCCTTTAGTGGAGCGAGTGTATTGGAGATCGGAGCGCAGGTGATCCATGTTGATCCGGTGGTGCCGTCGGAGGTGAACAAGGATGTGCCGGAGGAGTTGGACAGGGTAGTGATGAAGGCATTGGCGAAGAAGGCAGAGGAGAGGTATCAGACGGCGGAGGAGATGTTGTTGGACCTTAACGCCGTGCGCTCGACTCTTTCAACAGAAGAGGGCCATCGGACGCTTATCCTGGGCGGAGCGCGTAAGCCTTCTTCCGGAGCGACGCACGGTTCACCTCGCACGCACCATCCCCTAAATACGCTGTCGAGCGCGCTCACCACTATCAATCGCACGCTGCGTCGGCCTCGTCTTTCGGTCGGCTTCGTCATCGTCGCATTGGTGCTGGCGGGCCTCGGCGTGTGGGGTATCACGCGGCTGCTGCGCCCCAAGCCATACCAACCCACACCGGATGCCGCGCGTCTCTTTAATATCGGAACGGCGGCGCTGCGCGACGGCTCTTACTACCAGGCGAGCAAGACTTTGGAGCAGGCCGTCAAGACTGATGATAAGTTTGCGCTGGCGCACGCGCGGCTCGCCGAAGCGTGGATGGAGCTGGACTACGGCGACAAGGCCAAGGACGAGCTGTTGCGTGTCTCTGCGCTCGTCCCGGACCAGTCTGTGCTGACGCCCATCGAGTCTCTTTACCTGGACGGCATCAGGGCGACCGTCACGCGTAATCATCAGCAGGGGATAGAGTCTTATCGTCAGATCGCGGCGTTGACGCCGAAGGATGCGCAGGTCTATGTGGACCTGGGACGCGCGTATGAAAAGAATGAAGAGATAGGGAAAGCCATAGAGAGCTTTGTGCAGGCCACCAACTTGGACGCGCAGTATGCGACGGCCTACCTGCGGCTCGGCATCCTCTATGGAAGAAAACAGGATACCAGTAGCGCGCTCGCGGCTTTCGATAAAGCTTACGAGCTTTATCAAACCCTCGGCATCATCGAAGGGCGGACGGAAGTCTACTTTCAGCGCGGCTATCTCTTTAGCAACAGCGGCAAGCCTCCGCAGGCGCTTCCGCCTTTACAGCAGGCGCTCGAATTGGCGCGCACGACTAATAATCAATACCAGCAGATTAAAACGCTGCTGCAATTAAGCAGTACCGTTGCCCAAAATAATCCCGCCGAGGCCAAGACCTTTGCGCAGGAAGCCATCCAACTGGCCCGGGCGGGCGGGATGGAGACGCTCACGTCGCGCGGGCTGGTGGTCCTCGGCAATGTCTATTTCGGGCGCGGCGAGTATGCCGAGGCGGAGAAGTATTTCAAGCAGTCGCTGGAACTCGCGCAAAGATATAACTCGCAGCGCAACGAGGCCAGGGCGCGGTTTTCTCTGGGCAGCTTGCGTCTGCAACAGGGCAAGACGGATGAGGAGACCATCGGCTATATCGAACAGGCGCTGCCGTTTTATCAACAGGGCGGATATAACAAGGAAAGCTCGCAGTGTTTGATCCTGCTGGGCCGCATCAGTCGCCGCAAGGGCGATTTCGATGGCGCGCTTCAGCGATTCCAGCAGCTGCTTGAGCTGGCACGCAAGGTCGGCGATGCGTCGCAGGAATCTTTATCGCAGCAGGGCATCGGCGGCGTACTGCTCCGTCAGGGTCGCTATACGGAAGCGCTCGCGCATTACGACGAGGACCTCGCCATCAACAAGAATCTCAACTCGAAGCTGAGCACGGGCTATAGCCAACTGAGCCGCGCCGATATGCTCTGGCGGCTGGGCCGCTCTCAAGAGGCGCACGCTGCGCTCGACGAAGCCTTCGACCTGGCGGCTCAGAGCGACTCAAAGGCTGTCTGGTCGCAGGCCGCCATCGTGGATGCGGAGTTGGCCCTGAGCGAGAAACGTTTTGCCGAAGCCAGAAGCAGGGCCGAGCAGATTCTGGCGCGCGCCAGCTCTGAGACAGATATTCTGGCAGAGGCCAGGCGCATCCTTGGGCTGGTCCAGATACGCTCCGGCGCAAAGCATGAAGGCCGTCTCTCCTGCGAGCAAGCCCTTGAGCTGGCGAAAAGCTCTGGCGATGTCTGGCTGGTATCTGAAGCGCAACTGGCTCTGGCCGAGGCCATGTTTGAAGACGCAGACGCCGAGGGCGCTTTTCTTCTGGCCCAGCAGGCGCAAGAGAGCTTTACGCGTTCGGGCCAGGCCGACGCGGGGTGGCGCGCACTGCTCATCGCGGCGCGTGCCGCTGCCCGCCTGGGCGACCAGGAGGCAGCGCGCGGGTTGCGTGCGCGCTCGGTCGCAATGCTTTCCAGTCTCGAACAGAAATGGGGTGCGGAAAGTTATCAAGGCTATCTTAACAGGCAGGACATACGAGACGCTCGTCAACTACTTGAGGCGGAAAACCGCTGAGAGAAAATAATTTCCCCCTTCAAAGGAGCAACTAAGATGAGATGCCAGCAGTTGGACCAACCCAGACGACACCTGCGCGGCCATATACTGCTCATGATCTTCCTTCTTGCAGCATCGCTCTACGGCGCCGGGTGCGAGAAACCGCAGCAGAACAATAACAACAACGGCGGGAACATCGGTATTAGCAGCGTCAATACGGGCAACCAGCCGACGCCGCAACCGACTTCAAACGCCAACCAGGAGGGACTGACCAGCGGAGGCGGCGACGGGCCACAGGCCGCCGACCCGCCGGTCATCATGACGGGCGGCTCGGTCCAGTTTCAATTCAATCGCAACAGGTTCACAGGCACCGGCGGCACGTATCGTTGCGATGGCTGTGTCTTGACGACGGGCTTTATCTTTGATGACAACGCCAACAATCCCAACCAGCCTGATGGACCGATGGCGACCCTTCCGATTCAGGCTGCCAATGGAAATTGCACCATCACCATCAAGGGCAAAGAGCAGGGAAACACGAAGGAGATTGTCATCAAGGGCACGCGCAACCCGGATTCCGTGACCCTCACCTTTGACGAGTCGGTCTATAAGCGGCGCAAAGATTCTTACGTTGCTTTTAGCCGCTCTTACAGGGTGGACCAGGTCGTCTTCAAGGATGATAATCAGAACGGGCAGACCATCACCTATAGTCCGCCCCCGGCTGTACCTCCGACGCTGCCGCCCAACGGCAAGGCCTCAATCGAAATCTCTTACAAGCATCCATGAAGAGAGCCTGTTTGAGAAAAGCCTGGACCAGTTGCAGGCATCGAGTATCCTGAGTCTGTCAGGGCGCGTGCGTGATTTCCTCAAGATGCACGCACGCGCCCCTTCTTTGAGCCTCAAACCGCGCTGCTAAAGTCTCGCGGAATCTACGCTTCCCGTCGGCTCAGGCCGCACCTTAATTCTTCCGCGCGCTTTATCCGGCCTGCGTTTCCAGACCTGGTTTTCAATCCGCACCTTTGCGCTCTTGCGCTCTGACCCTTGAAAAGCTCTGAGCTTTGACGCAGAATGTTTGCCACAGGCACTTGCTTTGTTCTTCAATGTATCCGCCGAAACGCGTAGCTCTGAGCTGCGCCTAACCTTCCAACTAAAGAGCCGGAGGGAAGTTCCAGATTAGATGAGCGAGATGATCGGCCAGACAATCTCTCATTACCGTATTCTCGAAAAGCTCGGCGAAGGTGGGATGGGCATCGTCTACGCCGCTGAGGATACGCATCTGGGCAGACCGGTTGCCATCAAGCTTTTGCAAACGCACTCCAACGGACACCATTTTCGCGCGCGTTTCCTGCGCGAGGCGCGAGCCATCTCCGCGCTCTCTCATCCACATATCGCCACCATCTATGACGGCGGTGAGACTGCGGACGGCATGCCCTTTATCGTCATGGAGCTGATCGAGGGCAAGACCTTGAGCGACCTCATCCAGGAAAGCGAACTCACGCTCTGGCAAGCGTTGGAAATCATCGAAGCAGTCGCCTCCGCCCTCTCCGCCGCTCACGACCGCGGCATCATCCACCGCGACATCAAACCCTCCAACGTCATGGTCAACTCTCGC
>DASWMI010000054.1:0-17813 GCA_036399835.1 Pyrinomonadaceae bacterium
CGCACGCAACAAGGAGCGGGGCGAGCCTATCCCTATGTGCGGCGTCCCTCATCACGCGGCTTCCGGTCACATCGCCAAACTCGTCCGCAAGGGCTATCGCGTCGCCATCTGCGAACAGACTGAAGACCCCACGCAGACCAAAAAGCTGATCCGTAGAGAGGTCGTGCGCATAATTACTCCGGGGACTGCCATCGACCCGCAACTGATAGAGGCACGCGAAAGCGTCTACCTGGCTGCCGTCTGCGCGAGCGGCGAGAGGATGGGCGCGGCCTTCCTGGACCTCTCGACCGGAGAGTTTCGCGCGACTCAAGCTGAGGGCCGCGAAGCCTGGGCGCGGATCAGCGCCGACCTCGAATCCTACGCCCCGCGCGAGATTCTCTTCCCGGTCTCGCTCGCGACGCTCATCAAGAGCCAGCCGGATGCCGCGGCCCATACCGCGCCGCTCCCGCTCGGTCATGGTAAGAGCGAGGGGCGAGGCTCCGAATCCGCCAACGGAGCCGGAAACAGTTCCTCCGCGCACATCCGCAAGGATGTCGCCACGCATGGCGAGACGGCTTTTCATCATGCGGCGCTGACCCCCCTGGATGATTGGCTGTGGCAGACGGAAGGCTGCGCCGCGCTGCTGCGCGAGCAGTTCGGGACGCGCTCTCTCTCAGGCTTCGGGCTGGAAGAAAAGACCGAGGCCATACGCGCCGCCGGAGTTTGCCTGCGTTACGCGCAGGAGACGCAGCGCGCAGCCGCCGCGCATGTCACGGACATCACCTTCTTCGAGCCGCTGGACCACCTCGTGCTGGACCAGTTGACCGTGCGTAATCTTGAATTGACCGAAGCGCAGGGCATCGCGGGGCGCGGTCGCTCGCTCTTCGACGTGCTCGACGAGACGATGACGGGCATGGGTTCGCGCATCTTGCGCTCCTGGCTTTTGCGTCCGTCGGTCAAAAGAGGAGAGATAGAGGCGCGGCACACGGCTGTTGCGGACCTCTGCTCTTCGCAGATGGCTAGAGACCGCCTGCGCTCTCTGCTCAAGGAGGTGGCCGATCTTGAGAGGCTCGCGGGACGTCTCAACATGACGACGGCCACGCCGCGAGACCTCTCGGCGCTCGTGCGCTCTTTCAAACAGGTCCCGCCCGTTCGCCGCACGCTCGCGGAATTTGAATCCTCTTTGCTGCAAGTTCTGTATGAGAATCTGGACGAGCTGGAAGATGTGCGCTCGCTCATCGAGAGCGCCATGAGCGAAGAGCCGCCGGCCAAATTGAGCGAAGGCGGAGCGATACGCGACGGCTATTCGACGGAGCTTGACGAGCTGCGTCTGTTGAATCGCAACGCCAAACAGACCATCGCCACGCTTGAAGCGCGCGAGCGTATGCGCTCCGGCATCTCATCTCTACGCATACGCTATAACGGCGTCTTCGGCTACTTCATAGAGGTCTCGAAGGCCGCCGCCGCGCGCGTCCCCGCTCACTATGAAAGACGACAGACGCTCGCCAATGCCGAAAGATACACGACGCCCGAGTTAAAAGAATGGGAAACGAAAGTCCTCGGCGCAGAAGACCGCATGATGCAGCTTGAGACAGAGATTTTTAAAGACATCTGTCTTCAAGCCTCCGCGCAAACAAAGCGCATACAGGGGAGCGCACGCGCGCTCGCCATGCTCGATGCGCTGGTCTCTCTGGCCGAAACCGCCGTCCGCCGTCGCTATGTGCGGCCCCTGATGCATGACGGCGACGAGATAGAGATTATAGAGGGCCGTCATCCCGTGATTGAGGCTCTCAGCGACGAGCCTTTTATTCCGAACGATCTTTATCTGAACAACTCTACGGACCGCCTGCTAATCATCACCGGACCAAACATGGGCGGCAAGTCAACCGTTCTCAGGCAGGCCGCGATTATCAACATCCTCGCGCAGATGGGCTGCTTTGTTCCGGCTCAGAAGGCGCGGCTTCCCATCCTCGACCGCGTCTGGACCAGGGTCGGAGCTTCAGACGATCTGGCGCGAGGCCGCTCGACCTTTATGGTCGAGATGACGGAGACGGCCACTATCCTCCACAACGCGACGCCGCGCTCGCTCATCCTGCTCGACGAGATAGGCCGCGGCACGGCGACCTTCGACGGACTCTCTCTGGCCTGGGCCGTCGCCGAATATTTGCACGACTCTGCGGAGCACGCCGCCAAGACGCTCTTTGCTACGCACTATCACGAGCTGACGGAGTTGGCCGAGCGTCTCCCGGGCGCGCAGAATTACCAGATTACAGCCGCCGAGCGTGAGGGCGAGGTCGTCTTTCTGCACAAGCTGGAACGCGGGCGCGCCTCCAAATCTTACGGGATAGAGGTCGCGCGGCTGGCCGGGATGCCGCCCTCTGTGCTCCTCAGAGCGCGAGATGTGCTGGCGCGGCTTGAGCGTTATGAGCTTGATGTCTTTGCCGAAGAGGACGAGCAGATTAAGGCAGAGGCCGCGCCTGTTAATGAGTGGGACGATTGGGCCATGAGCGAGGCCGGGCTAAAAACTGCCGCGCGGCGCGCACGCCAGCGCCGGATAGCGATGCAGGCCACGCTCTTTGACGCGACCAACCAGGGCCTGCTTGACGAGGTGCGCGAGCTTGATGTAGAAAATCTCAAGCCGCAGGAAGCTTTGGAGATTCTCGCAAGGCTCAGAAAGCGCATCGTCTGACTTCTTTATAAGAGACTGCGGCTTGACTCGCAAAAGTTTCGGCTGAAAAGGAATTTCGCCATCTCTCAAATGTCTGAATCTCTGACTTCCCTCCCGCTCGAACAACAGATCGGACAATTCTTCTACATCGGTCTTCCGGGCACGGAGCTGGACCAGAAGACGCGCGACCTGGTCGAAGAGATACAGCCGGGCGGCGTCATCATCTTTGGCCGCAACGTGGCCTCGCCCGCGCAGTTGCGCGAGCTGCTCGACGGCGTGCGAGAGATGCTGCCCGTCGCGCCGCTCTGCGGGATAGACCAGGAGGGCGGCCTGGTTGACCGCCTGCGCCGCATCTTCACGCCCATGCCGGCAGCGCGCACCATACGCCAGCATGGAGACCTCGCAGCCGCGCGCTCGCTTGGCCGCATCAGCGGCGAAGTCTTGCGCCTCCTGGGCTTCAACATGAATTTCGCGCCCGTCATGTCCATCATGACGGACGAGCGCGACCTGCTCTCGAACGGTCTCTACTCGCGCTCCTTCGGACGCTCGCCCGGCGAAGTCCTGGGCTACACGATGGTCTACCTGCGCGCCTTGCAGGGTGCCGGCCTGGTGGGCTGCCTCAAGCATTTTCCGGGCATCGGCGCGGGCGAGGTGGATTCGCATGAAGAGATGCCTATCGTGAGTCTCTCTCATGACGACCTGATGGCGCAGGACCTCGCGCCTTATGTCGAGCTGTTTCAGCGCGAGGACGACCGCGTGCGCGCGGTGATGGTCAGCCACGGCGGATTTCCGAATATTGATTTTAGGCAGGGCGTCGTCGGCGGACTCCTGGAGCCTGCCTCGCTGAGCCACAGCATTGTGACGAGGCTTCTCAGGGAAGAGCTTGGCTATCAGCACCTGGTCCTCACGGATGATCTTGAGATGGGAGCGATTGCCAGACACTGCGACATCGAAGCGGCTGTCATACGAGCCTTTATGGCGGGCCAGGATATGCTGCTCATCTGTTCCAAGCCTGATATGATTCGTCGCGGTTATGATGCGCTGCTGCGCACGGCTCGCAGCGGAAAGTTCTCGCCCGAACGCATCAGGGCCAGCCTGCAACGCATCGCAGCCTTTAAGTCTGTCGTCAATCCGCCTCTCCCTTTTGACCTCAAACACTATCAAGAGCTTGCGGGCGAAGTGGTCCAGCTCAACGACAAACTCAACTACGTTTACGGAGGGGTCGTCTAATGCGCGCTCAAAAATTCATGGCACTTTTTCTGGTCCTGCTTTTTGCAGCCCTCCTGCTCCTCCCAGCTTGCAGGCGTCAGCGCAACTCCTTCGTCGTCTCGCTCGGCGACAACATCCCCACGCTAGACCCCGTCGGCGCTCAGACGGTCAACGCCGCCAGCGAGCGCGTGCGCGTCCTGATGTTCAATACGCTGGTCAAGAAGGATGAGAAGTTCGAGTATGTGGCCGACCTGGCTTCATACCAGCCTTCAGATGAGGGGCTGACCTACACCTTCACTTTGCGCGAAGGCGTGACCTTCCATGACGGTAAGCCTCTGACTTCCGCCGACGCCAAATACACGCTCGACACCTTGCTCACTTCAAACGGCGGCAAGTCAGCCAGCTTCTTCGAGGGAAAAGATAAACAGCCCTTTATCAAGAGCATCGAAGCGCCGGACCAGCGCACGCTGATTATCCGTCTCAACAAGTTTATGGCGCAGCTTCTGCCCAACCTCGTCACGGTCGGGATTATCCCGCAGGGCACAGCCGCCACGCAGAAGGACCACCCCGTCGGCTCCGGTCCATTCAAGTTTGTCAGTTGGGATAACTCGCAGCAGGTGCTGGACCTCGAAGCCAACGAGAATTACTGGGAGGGCGCGCCGCAGATTCCCAAATTGCGCGTCCGCGTCATCGGCGACCCGAACGCCTTGCAGGCCGAATTGCGCAGCGGTCGTGTTGACCTCGCGCCGCTCCCGACCAATCTCACGCCCGATTCGATCAGCGCGCTCAAGAACGATCCCAATTTGCAGGTCCTGCAATTTCCCGGCGCGAACGTCAATCTGCTGACCATCAACGTGCAGAGCGCGCCGCTCGACAGGCTACAGGTCCGGCAGGCCATCGCCTATGCCATTGACCGCGAGAGCCTGATAAAGGATTTGCTGCTCGGACAGGGACAGATCGCGCATTCGATTATCCCTGAAAACTCATGGGCCTATACTTCAGGTAAGAAATATTCCTACGACCCGGAGCAGGCCAAGAAGCTTTTAGACGAAGCCGGTTTTCGCGACCCCGACGGCGAAGGCCCGCGCATGCGCTTTGACAAACCTCTCGTGCTTAAAATCTCTTCGGCCAGCACGTCCGCGCGCAATTACGCGAGCGTCATTCAGGACAACCTCAAGAGAGTCGGTATCCCTCTGCAAATTGACCCGGTTGAATTCAACACGATGCTCAGCCAACTTGTTTCGGGCCAATTTCAGATTAACTACGGGCAGTGGGTCGGCGGAAATACCGACCCGATTTTCCTCAGAGACCTCTTCGCCACCTCGGAGATTCCCACGAAGGAACGGCCATCGCGCAATCGCGGGCGCTACAGCAATCCTGCATTCGACAAGCTTATCGAGCAGGCCGTCCTCACGATTGATCGCCCGAAGGCCGCCAGTCTTTATTCACAGGCGCAGGACATCATCAGCAACGACGTACCCGTCTTTCCGCTCTGGTATCAAGCCAACATGATCATCGCGCGCAAGGGCGTCGGCAACATACAGGTCCGGCCCGACGGCGACTGGGAGTTTGTCCGCAAGCTGACGTTGGAAAACAAGTGAAGAGTTGAAAAGCCAGGGATGAGCGAAGGTTGATGAATTAGTGAGACAATAATTTTTCCTTCATCGCTGTGACGTGAGGTTTTATCAACCCCAATGCAGCTTTAGCTCTCTCAGAGTGCTTTCCAAATCCTCTTTTGAGAGAGCGCCCGCGCGTATCAATCTTGGGTCTGGACCACTCACGTCGAGCACTGTGGAAGGCAGTTGGTTTTGGGCTGGTCCGGCATCAATAATCAACTCAAGCTCCGAAGGGAAATAGGCTGCGACCTCTTGGGCTGTGCTCGCAGGGGGTTGTCCGGCAGGATTGGCGCTCGTCGCCGTCAACGCGCCGCCCACCTCGCGCACAAATGCTCTGACCTCTTCATCAAGCGGGAGCCGCACACCGATGGTCCCGCTGCCAGCAGTTAATTCTTCAGGAACTTCTGTGCGTGCCGGCCCAACCAACGTCAGCGGTCCGGGCCAGTGTCTTTCGGCAAACAATTTGAAGAGCTGCGATTGGCTCTTGATAAACTTTCCGGTCCGCTCCCGCTCGCTGATAATCACCAGGATGGGCTTTGAGCCTTCCCTGCCCTTCAACGCTTTGAGCCTTCGCAGGGCTGTGCGGTTAAAAGGGTCTACGCCGAGACCGTAAAAGGTATCGGTTCTGAACGCGACAACCCCGCCCGCTGCGACCAACTGCGCCGCCGCTTCACGCGTGCTCTCAACATCAGCCAGGATTCGGCCCATCGTTAGTATTTCAAAACCGGAAGATTAGCCACAGAGACACGGAGGCACGGAGAGAAGACAAATCAGGATTCGATAAGAGTTTTCAACTCATCTTTCTTATTTATTCTCTGTCTCTCAGTTTTGTTCTCTGTGCCTACGTGCCTCTGTGGCTAATGTTGAAATCCGTTCTAAATCTTAACTCCGTAAGCCAGGCCGTCGCCGACAGATAAAATTTCCGCGATGAGTTGAGGATGATTGACGAAGATTTGGTTAAATTCGCGCAGCGCCTCGGTTGAGTCCTGCTGGTCCGGTGAGCGTATTTCGCCAGCGACCTGCCCGCCCCACAGCACGTTGTCAGCGACGACGACCCCGCCTTTTCTCAGCATCGGCAAAGCCAGCTCAAGATAATCAGGGTACTCTTCCTTGACGGCATCCAGATAGACCAGATCAAAAGTCTCATCGAGCCGCGGCATGACTTCCAGCGCCAGCCCTCGCTCGATTCTGACGCGCTCGCGCAAACCCGCGCGCCTTAGATAATCCTCGCTTTTTTGAATCATCTCGTCGCTCGGCTCGATAGTCACGACTAACCCATCATCCGTCATCCCCTCTGCCAGATGCACGACCGCATAACCGATTGCCATCCCGATTTCCAACACGCGACGCGCCCTCATGGCCCTCGCCGTAATCTGTAGAAACCTTGCGACCTCGCGGTCCGCGATGGGCACGCGATGCGCGGCGGCATACTCTTCCATCTCAGCCAGCAGCCCCTCGCTTGAAGGCAGGAGCTTCTCAAGATATTCGGCCTGCTCGCGTTGGACGATGGCATCAATTCTGGCTTTCATAGCACCTCTCAGAGCGGTTTGATTGAACGACAACGATTGACAGTCTACAGACAAACTTCTCCTCTTTACAATCAGAAGAGAAGACGTTAATGGCTCGATTTGAGTTTAAAGAGACTGAAAAACGCTGGCCCTGATTTTCAAACTGGTCCACCGAGGAGGAGCTTGCACTTTATCTTTCAGTTGTCGGATTTATCCGGCGCTTCATTAGCGACCGAGACATAGCGGCGGGCCAGTCCAAGCTCGCGCAGCTTATGTTGCAGCGACTGCCTGTGCATCCCCAGGAGTCCGGCGGCGCGTGTCACGTTGCCGCCGGACTCTTCCAGACAGCGCGCAATATAGCGACGCTCGAACTCTCGCTTATCGCTGCGAAAATCCGCCGTGAAGGGTACGCGCAAACCATCCGCCCCGTCCGCCTCAACCTGCGCTTTGCCGCCGCCGCCCTGCGCGCCAGCCATAATCTCATCGGGCAGGTCGCGCGCCGCCAGCTCACTGCCTTCGGCCATGATTGCCGCGCGCTCGATCATGTTGCGCAGCTCGCGCACGTTGCCGGGCCAGCGGTATTCAATCAGCCTGCGCAGGGCGCTCTGGTCCAGCGGGCGCGCAGGCAGGTTGTAACGCTCTGCGGCCTGCCGCGCAAAGGCTTCGGCCAGCAGAGGGATGTCTTCGCGGCGATTGCGCAGCGGCGCTATCTCAATCGTCACGACCCGCAGGCGATAGAAAAGGTCCGCGCGAAAATTTCCGGCCTCTATCTCCTGTTCGAGCGGGCGATGAGTGGCGCTGACGATGCGCACGTCTACGGGGATTGACTCGTTGCCGCCGAGCCTCTCTATGCGCCTCTCTTCGAGCGCGCGCAAGAGCTTGGCCTGCACGTTAGCGCTCATGTCTCCAATCTCATCCAAAAAGAGTGTGCCGCCGTCAGCCTGCTCGAACTTACCGCGTCTGCGCGCAGCAGCGCCCGTAAAAGCGCCTTTTTCATGGCCGAACAGCTCGGATTCAATCAGCTCCGAAGGCAGCGCGGCGCAGTTGACGGCGACGAAAGCGCCGCGCCTGCGCGTCTGGCTGCGCTCGTGTATCTCGCGCGCGACCAGTTCCTTGCCCGTGCCCGATTCGCCGCGCACGAGCACTGTGGCGTCCGTATCGGCAACCTTTTCAATCATCGCGCGCACGCGTTGCATGGCCTCGGATTCGCCGATTAAAGAGCCGCGCTGCGCGCCTTCTATCTCTATGCGGCGACGCAGAGAGAGGTTCTCGCGCCGCAGCCTGACAGTCTCAAGCGCGTTCTTAACGACCAACCGCAGCTCATCCACTTCAAAAGGCTTCGAGAGATAATCATGCGCGCCAGACTTGATCGCCTCGACCGCCATACGCTCAGAGCCGTGCGCCGTGATGAGAATGACCAGCGGCTTATCGCCCTCCGCAGCATTAAGCTCAAGCAGAAAATCCAGCCCGCTCATCCCCGGCAGATTAACATCGAGCAGCAACAAATCCTGCCGCTGCTGGTCCAGAATCTTGCGCGCCGCCTCGACCGAACCCGCTTCCGCAATCTCGTAGCCATAGACACTCAAGGCCCTGCGCATCCCGTAACGAGCGGCCTCTTCATCATCCACTATGAGCAGGCGCAGCGCGCCCTCTTTTTCAGTTTCATTCATCTGCAATCATCACTCCCGCACGCAATCTTCAGCACATCACGTGCCACAGAGACAGGCCCTCATTATCTTTGACTACTCTTTGACTATTTTGTCGGCGTATCCGGCGGCAAGCCTGTGTGGAGGAGCTTGCCGGGCAACTGTAATTGGAAGAGCGCGCCCTCGCCATCGCTCGCGGGCGCAAGCCGCACAGCGCCTCCGACCTCTTCCATACGCTTTCTGACAATCGAAAGGCCCAGACCCGTGCCGCGCTGCTTCGTCGTAAAGAAAGGCTCCCAGATACGCGCGCGCAGATTGTCCGGCACACCCGGCCCGCTGTCTGAGACGTAAATATTCAGGCCCTCTGCTTCGAGGCTGGCCTGGACCAGTATGCGACCACCGGCGGGCGTGGCCTGTATCGCATTGAGCAGCAGGTTCGAGAGCGCGTCGCGCAGAGCTGCCGCCAGGTGGCCGTTTAGCTCGGCCTGTGTCTCTGCGCGGCACTCCAGAAGAATGCCGCGCTCGCCCGCCTCGGCGCGAAACAGCTCGACGAAGGATTGGACCAGCTCGTCTACGCGCGCGCGTGCGGCTGCGGGCGGCGCGCTGCGTGCAAAGCTCAGAAGCTGCGTCACGCTGCGGCTGAGGCGGTCCGTCTCGTTGACGATAAGGCTCAAATCCCGCGAGTATTCCCGGGCCAGCGCTTCATCCTCACGCATGACCTGCGCGATGGACTTGATGGCGGAAAGCGGGTTCTTGACTTCGTGCGCGATGGTCGCGGCCATCTGGCCGAGCGCCGCGAGCCTCTCGCCCTGCGCCACGCGCAGCTCAAGCCGGACATTCTCTTCCACCAGACGGCAGTCTTCTATCGCAATCGCAATCTGACTGGCGAGCACTTCAAGCACGCTCAGCGCATCGGCGGTCAGCGCCTCTCGCGGAGCGGCAACCAGCATCAACCCGACAGTCTGCTCTTCTCGACGCAGGGCGAAAGCCAGCTCGTAGCCGCGCTCACGTAAAATTTCTTCGCCTTCGAGCCTGGTCCAATCTCTGCGCATCGAAAGCTTCAAGACCTCTTCAACCCACCGGGCGCTCTCAATCCCCTCGACGCTCTCGGCCTCGACGCTATCTCCGTTTGGCGAAAGCTCGAAAGGCTCGCCGTCCAGGTCTTCGCTCTCCCTTTTCTCATAGACAAGGATGCGTACGCGTTGCAGGCCCAGCGCGGCCTGCGTCCGCTGCTCTATAAAACGGAGCAGCTCCGGGAGCTGTTTATACTGGCCCGCGTGCGTTCCTATACGCGCGACAACATCTCTGTAGAGCGACGCTTCGCGCTCGAAGAGACGGTGAAATCGTTTTTCGAGCCAGCCGCGCAAGGGAGCTGCGCCGAGCGCGAGTGCGAGGATGAGAAGGGATTCGACCGCGCCTGCGCGCAGCCCGTAACGCGCCGTCAGCCATGCTCCGATAGTTCGTATCCCGTAAAGATAAAGGACCAGCACGACCATCGCGAAGGAAGCGACGATGAGGCTCTCCCTAATAATCAGCTCAAGGAAGCGATAGCGATAGATGTAGTAAGCCAGCAGCGCGGACGGGAGAAGCGAACCCAGGTTGGCGAGCGTCTTCAAGTACAGCCCGGCGGTCGTTCCCTCCCACATCCCAAAGCCTATCGCCGCCAGTATCAGCAGGCCGATGACGATAAAAGAGAGGGCCAGCAGACGCATGATGCGCTGCTCGCTTTGAATCTTTGTCTTGAGCGAGATGAGAAAGTCTGTCGCCGCAATCAGGACCAGCACGTAGCAGGCCCAGACGGCAAATGGCAAGACAAAAAACGAGAGCTTCTCAAACATCGGCGCGTAAGCGCCCATCCAGAGCAGCGGCACTGTGACGACGAGAAAGATGGCCGGAAGATAAGAGAGATAGACGCGGACGCGCTCAGTCAAGGTTAGCTCGCGCTGGCGAGCATTGGCCCAGAGATGCAGATGAACGTGTAGGAGGAAAGAGTAGGAGAGCGTAATGCTGACGACGGCGATAGTGTCCGCCAGCCGCAGCACGCCGTTCCAGCGAGCGCGGTCAAGACCGAGCATGGCGTGAAGCGAGATGACAAGATTGCTCGCGTGCCATAGCCCTATGCCGACGGCCAGCGCCACCAGCACGCGTTCCATACGCGCACGCGCGCGTCCCTGCCTGACCAGCAGAGCGCCAAGCCACAAAGGCAGCACGGCCCCCATGCCGTAACCGATGAGCTGTAAAATCTCAAGCGGACTCATGAAGAAAAGTCTGAGAGTCTGGAGTCTGAGAGCCTGAGAGTCTGAGGCAAAAAGCTTTTGACTCCTGACTCCGAGACTCCGGACTCCAGACTGTTCTTCACTGATTACCGGCGGCTGTTTGCTGGCCGGGCGCAGCCGAGAGGGTAATTTCCGTGCGGCGATTGCGCAGGCGGCCAGAGGGTTTGGTATTGGGAGCGACAGGATTGGCCGCGCCCATCCCGCTGGCCTGTATACGCGAGCTGTCAACACCCGCCGTGATGAGTTGCTGGGCCAGTATGCGTGCGCGGTCCTGCGTCAACTGTTGGAGCGCCCCGGCCTCTCCGCGATTGTCCGTGTAGACTTCAATCGTGATTTGATAATCGGGATTGTTGGCTAAGAGCGCGGCGAGCGGCTCAAGCCTGGCCGCCGCAGCCGGAGAGAGATTACTGTCACGCGCGCTGGTCCAGAGCGATTCGGGGAGGACCAGTTGCAGGCCGCGATTTGTCTCGCGGACAGTGCCGTAGCGCGCCAGCGTCTGCTTGAGCGTAGAGACATTTTCTCGCCTCTCGGCTGTGCGCTGCTCCGTCTCCTTGCGCGCTTTCTCTGCGCTCAACTCGCCTTCCAGACGCGCCAGCCTGAGCCTTGCTTCCTCGCCCTCCGTGCGAACCGTCTGGAGTTCATCGCGCAGGCGTGCCAGCTCCGTGCGCTGGTCGCGTATCTGCTCGTTGGCGCTGGCGAGGTCACGGTCGGCCAACTCGCGCGCGCGCGTCTCCTTGTCCAGAGCCGCGCGCAGCTTCTGAATCTCGTCTTCCGAATTGGCGGCTGATTCCTCTGCCCTGCGTATGGCCGCATCGCGGCGCGCAATCTCTTCTCGACGCTGGCGCGCGGCCTTGCGCGTCTCTGCCATCTCTTCTGCACGCACGCCCAGCTCTATCGCGCGACGCGCGGCGACATCAATCTCTGCCTCAGACTGTTTTAAGCGCCAGGCATTCTCGGCCACTTCAAGCTGCGCACGCGCCTCCTTCAATTCATCCGGCGCGTCTCGCTCTGCGCCGTAATAGCGGGCGAGGTTAATCGCCTGACGTGCGCCGAGGAGCGAGGTCGGCATCCTGCGCAGGTCCGCGTCGGCAATCTCTGGGACGCGCGCGTCGTTGAAATAGTCGCTGGTGTTGCCCAGATACTGCACGTTGGCGGTCGTGATGTCGGCATCGCCCGGATTCGTCGGCGGGAGATTCTCCATCACGACCATGCGGCTCGGGCTGCGGACCAGAAAGTGCGGCTCTGCCGTGATAATCAGGGCGAAGGTTTGCAGCGGCGTGGTCACGTCAATCTTCGAGTCGATAATAAAACTGCCGCTGCGCTTAATCTCTCCCAGATTATCCACGCGGCCTTCGGGCGAGATGGCCCAGAGCACATAGGTCGTGTAAGGTCCGCCCAACTCCGCTGCGCGCGGGAGGTTCTCTATATTCAGCTCGACGCGCGTCCCGCGCCGTCCCTGCCGCCTGACTTTGGCGCTGCCAGTCAAGCGTGGAAGTCGTGTCGTCCCGCGAAACTTCAGATTGACGGTCTGGTCCAGCGGGTAAGTGATGGCGACCGTCTGCCTGGGCATATCGCTCTGCGCCACGGCGAGCGATGCTGTCATCAGGAGGAGAACGAGGGGTGCGAGCAATGTGCGGAAGATCGAGCCGGAAGACTTCATACAACGACTACTCCTTTGATGATGAGTCGAACGCGGGAGAGAGAGACGCCTGTCCAGAAAGAGGCGCGTCAACGGGTGTTCCAATACATTGATGCGCCATTCCAAAGCATTGTTGCCGAGACGCTTCCACTCATTTCTTAATGCCATAGCCACCGCAGGCACAGAGGCACAGAGAAGATGAATCAGGATGTGATAAGACTATTCAAGACATCTTTCCTTACTTATTCTCCGTGCCTCCGTGCCTCTGTGGCTTCCTTTGACATCTGTTCTAAGTAGCCTTGCGCATAGCTACCAGTTGGACGACGATAATCGCGATGGCGCAGAGCAGCAGGATGTGTATAAAGCCGCCCTTGTGAAAGAGCATGCCCCCGGCCCAGATGAGCAGCAGCGCGATAGAGATGATCCAGAGCGCCAAAAAGCTTTTCCTCCTTCCAGAGTTTCCAGATCAACGTTCGGAGATTTTCACAGAGCCGCTTGGCAATCCGATGGCGCGGATTCCCGTGCGAGAGCTATCGCCGCCAATCAGGAGCGGCGTGGATAGATTGCCCGGAGGAAGGATTGCCAGCGCGCGCAGTTGATTCATGGCGCCGCCCGCAGCCGCGCCCTTCGTTTCCCCTTCCGCCTTCCAGATCAGCGAGCCGTCAACTCCCGAAAACCCGAGCGCAAAGGTCTGGCCCGCCGGGGCAATCACATCGAGCACGCCGTCGCCGTTCAAATCCGCGAAGGTCGCGGAGGCCGCGTCGGTCGCGCCGCTCGTGTACCACTTAATCTTGCCGTCGGAAGTTTTGACGACGACGAGCCGACCGTTACGCGTCAACATGACGACTTCGGGCGCATTGTCCCTGTCAAGGTCAATGGCGGTCAAGACTCCGCGCGGCGCATCGCCTTCGGTCGCAACTCGGCCCAGCGGATGCAGGTCGTTAGCATCAAGCGCAATCAGACCGCTCTCCGTGCCGACCAGGACCAGAGGCCCCTGTGGGCCTGCGACGAAGAGCGGCGGCGTGTTAATCGCCGTGTCCATCTTGATTGTCTGAAGGCGCTCGCCCCTGCCGTTGCGCGTTTCGACGTAGCCGTCTTCGAGCGAGAGCGCGATGCCGCGCAGTTCCTTAAAAGAAAAGGCTGTCGGAGGGCCGACGACGGCTTTCTCGAGTTTGGTCTGCGAGATGATGCTGCCTGTTTCGGAGTTGATGATGGTCAGCGTGGCAGGATTATTAGACGCGATGACGACGGCTGACGTGCCGCTATTATCCAGCTCGACGAGCGTGCCGCCGAGCGGGCGCTGCGTCAAAGGGACGCGCCACAGCTCGCGGCCCGTCGAGCCTGAGAGGGCGCGCAGCCCGCCGTCAAACGCGAGCAGGATATTCGCCAGCCCGTCCTTGCCTTTTAGAACAATCGGGGTGAAGGGCGCGCCGCTGCTGTCACCTGTCGGCTCGCCGCGCTTGGCGTTGGGCCTGTAGCGCGCCGTCCAGAGCGCGACACCGTTAGCACCGTCGAGCGCGTAAACCATCCCGTCGGAATTGACCGCGATGAGATCGGAGCTATTGCCACTGCGCAGTTGCGCGGCCAGCGAGTGCACGATTGGTCCAGTCGCCGTGCGCCAGCCTGAAGCGGCGGGCGCAACCATGATTTGAGCGTTATCACTGCTCTTGCTGCCAACGGTCTCTGCCGTCTCTGTGGCGGCGGCAGTAGTATCCTCGCTCAGCTCGACCGGCCTCGGTCTTGAATAGCGTCCGGTCTCGCCCATCGCCGGAGCGACGTGCCAGTAGTAAGAGCCTGAAGGCAAGTCAGTCACGGTATACTCGTTGCCCATCACCGTGCGGTCGAAGATGATGTCCTTGAATTCCTGGTCGCGCGCAATCTGTAGCCTGTAGCGAGTCACGCCAGGCTGCGCGTTCCAGCGAATGCGTATCAACTCTTTGACCTGCCGCGCCGCCGGACGCTGCTGCTGCTCCGGCTTTTTCTGGGCCAGAATATTTGAAGAGACGGCGGGCGCGAGGGCGAGCCACAAAACGAGCGGGAGTAAACTGTAGAGCTTGTTCATAGCAGATTCGAGGGGAGCAGAGGGCGTGTCCGGGCCTGTGACTTTCTCTCGCGGTTCAGACGCGCCGTTTAAAATAGTTCTCAAGGGGTTTCGTTAAGTTTGTATCCGACCCCGCGCACCGTCAGGACATATTGCGGGTTCTTCGGGTCAACCTCCAGCTTTTTACGCAGACGATTGATGTGCGGGTCTATATTTCTCTGGTAGCCTTCATAATCCGTGCTCCAAACCTGGTCCAGTAGAGCATTGCGCGACCAGGCTCTGCCAGGCTCTGAAGCGAGCAGTTCGAGAATCTGAAATTCGAGCGGCGTCAGGTCAATCGCCTGCCCGTCGCGCAGGACTTCGTGACGGCGCTTGTCAATCACCAGAGAGCCGACCTCTATCCGCTCGCCATCCACTGTTTGCTGCGGCTGTGGCTGCATCGCAGGGCTACGCCTGAGCAGTGCTTCGACGCGCACTTCAAGCTCGCGCGGGCTAAAGGGCTTGCCCAGGTAATCATCCGCGCCCGCCTCAAAGCCCTTGACCTTATCGTCCACAGTATCGTGCGCCGTCAGAAACATGACGGGCGTCTGGACGCCGCGCTCTCGCACGCGTCTGAGCAGGTCATAGCCCGTCATTCCCGGCATGGCGACATCGAAGATAAAACAATCAAAGCTTCCCGATAGTGCAGGCTCAAGAGCTTCCTGCGCGCTTTCCCACTCCTGCACCTCGTAGCCCAGTCGGCGGAAATATTCCGCCAGCAAAAGCCGCATATCCGAATCATCATCCACAATCAACAACTGTTTACCCATGTCGCTCGCTCACCTTTTCTCCAACGTCTCAAACTAGATTAATCCCGCAGATTATAGCTTACTTACTTTATTTGTAGCCTCTAAAACTATACACGCATTTTCGGCGCGACTTCCGCAGACGCTCAAACGAGCCTCGCTTCCGTCATCATTCGGTTTGAATTTAAAGAGACCACACACGCGGCCTCGGATTTTCAAAGCAGTCTGCCGCGCTCTTTCCACGCAGCCTTGACGCCGCTCGGTAAGCCTAAGTATATTTTTGATTTATAGCATTCGGGCGGCAGATATGTTTTCCTTCCCTTTCGAGACGTGTCACGAATAAACGCGGGTATTGATGCACGATCTTCGGCGACTTTTAAAATATCTCAAGCCACATTGGGGAACTTTCATGCTGGCGACCTTCTGTATGCTGATGGTCGGCCTGCTGGAGAGCGCCATCGGCGCGCTGATCGTTCCCATCTTCGACCAGGCTTTCGCGCAGGGCGGCGACGGCCAACGCACACACACGCTCTTTAACCTGCAAAAGCTGATCCCCGCTTCAGGGCTGGCGGCCTGGCGCGCGATTGCCATCTTACTAATTATTTTCACTGCCGTTAAGGGCGTCGCCGAATATTTCTCGACCTACTTGATGGCGCGCATCGGCCAGGCATCCGTGCTCAAGCTCAGGCAAGACCTCTACACGCACGTCCTCACGCAGTCGGCCAGCTTCTTCGAGCGACACCGGACCAACTTCATAGTCTCGCGGCTGGTCTCCAGCGCCGCCGCCATCGAAGCCGCCGTGACCAGCACATTGCGCGACATGATACGTGAAAGCTTTACCCTCATAGCCTTTCTCGCCGCCTCCTTTTATTACAACTGGCGACTCACGCTCGGCTCGCTCCTGATTGCGCCCGTCATAGGCTATCTGACCGCACGCTTCGGCAGCTCTTTGCGCAAGCTGGCCCACGAATCCTACGAGGGCAACAAGCTTTTGACGGACACCGCGCAGGAAGCCATCGCCAACCAGAATATCGTCAAGGCATATCGCGCCGAAGAGCGCGAGCTGTCGCGCTTTAGAAAAGTAGCGCAGAGCATTCAACGCGCCAACCTGCGTTCGGCGCGTCTTTTAGCGCTGCACTCGCCGAGCATAGAGATGATCGGCGTCATCGCCGTCGTCGTCCTGCTCTTCTTCGGTCAGCGAGAGATTGAAGCGGGACGCATGAAGGCCGCGCAGTTTCTCACCTTTATCTTCTTTCTCTTTCGCAGCTACGACCCCATGCGTAAGCTCTCGCGCCTGCACACCAGCATGGAACAGGCGCTCGCCGCCGCGCGCCACGTCTGGGACGTGATGGACGAGCACGCCAAGATTCCGGAAAAGCCGGATGCTCTGGAACTCAAACCCCTGCGCCGCGAGATAGAGCTGCGCGAAGTCTCTTTCGGTTACTCGAACGAGCTGCGAGACGTGCTGCAAGGAGTCAGCCTGCGCGTGCCAGCCGGAACGATGGTCGCGCTCGTAGGCGAATCCGGCGGCGGCAAATCCACGCTCACCAAGCTCCTCCCGCGCTTTCATGACCCGACTGCGGGCGCTGTCCTCTGGGACGGCACGGACCTGCGCGATGCGACGGTCGGGAGCCTGCGTCGTCACATCGCGCTGGTCACGCAGGAAACGATTCTCTTTAACGACACGGTTCGCTACAACATCTCTTATGGCCGACCCGAAGCGACCGACGCGGAGATTGAAGAGGCCGCGCGCGTCGCCCTGGCGCACGACTTTATCAAGGAGCTGCCGAAGGGCTACGAGACGATTGTCGGCGAGCGCGGAGTCTTTCTTTCGGGCGGGCAGCGACAGCGCCTGGCTATCGCCCGCGCCGTCCTCGCGGATGCTCCCGTCCTGATTCTGGACGAGGCGACCTCCGCGCTTGATGCCGAATCCGAGCGGCTGGTCCAGCGCGCGCTCGCCAACTTGATACAAAATCGCACGACCATCGTTATCGCGCACAGGCTCTCGACCGTGCGCCGCGCCGACATGATCGTCGTCATGGAAAACGGGCGCATCACAGAGACGGGCACGCACACAGAACTGCTCGCCAGCGGCGGACAGTACAAGCGGCTCTACGAGCTACAGTTCGCAGATGAAGAGGAGGAGGAGGATTTAGTCAGCACTAAGCCCTGAGCAGTGAGCCGATTTAACTGCTTGATAACTGCTTACCGCTTATTGCTGGCTGCTGACTTGATATGAAATCAATGACCGGATTCGGTCGCGGCGCTGCGACGGGCGAGCATTTCGCCGTCGCCGTTGACCTCAAGACCGTCAACAATAGATTCCTTGATATTCATCTGCGTCTGAACGCCGAGATGTCAACGATAGAGGCTCTCATCAAGCGTCGCATAGGCCAGCGCCTCAACAGGGGCCGCGTCGATGTCGCCATCACCTTCGAGCGCACGG
>DASWMI010000055.1:0-54495 GCA_036399835.1 Pyrinomonadaceae bacterium
TGTAGGTCGCGCGCCAACCATTCACGGGCGGCAGGTGTATATCCAGCAGTAGCTCGTCCGGCCTCTTGCGCAGGTAGTCAATCCCGTCGTTGTTATAGAGTCCAGCCGCATCCACCAGACGCTCGCCTAAGGTCGAAGCCAGACGCACGCGCGCGCCAATCGCGACCATCACAGGCACCAGGTCCGAAGACTGCACGGCCCAGCACTTGGAACTTCCGGGCGCGACCCAGCAAATCTCGCCGTCCTTCTTCATGCAGAAGTTGATGCTCTTGCGCCACTCGTAATTCTGGTCGTAATAGTTGCAGCGCGTATCGAGCAGGAGGTTGCCGCCAATCGTTCCCATGTTGCGCAGCAAAGGCGTCGAGATGAGCCGCGCCGCCGCGGATAAAAAAGCGTAATCGCGTTTGATAACGGGATGCTCGCAGAGGTCCGTCAGCGAGACCGAAGCGCCTATGACGAGACCCTTCTGGCCGTCACCCGTAATCTGGTTGAGGGCTTGCAGCCGCGCGATGGAGATGACGGTCTTCGGCGTCTGCTGCCGCCGCTTCATATTCGGGTAGAGGTCCGTGCCGCCGGCGACGAACTGCCCTTCCGGACCAGCGTCGGCCATCATCCTCACCGCGTCCGTGATGCCGTCTGGCACGCGGTAAGTAAATTTCGGAAGTCTCATCATAAGCGTACTACCATGCTCGCCTTGAAAATCTGCGCACGCGGCTCAGCCATCCCTTGATTATTGGTTGACGATGGATTTTTCTATCAGCGCATCATACTTTCTACGCAGCCGTTGTGGACTGGACCTGGCGCTTTCGCGTTTCCACCATGCCTGGTGCGTGAGGTCTCCGGCCTTGGCCGCGACCAGCCTCTCGATGGTTTGCACCCCGCCAGCCTCCGGAATAAAGGAATCCACAACCTGATAGGTTAACTGCAACAGTTGGCCTTTATGCGAGACGAGAAAATATCGCAACGCGTCGGACTCATTAAGAAAGAAAGAGGTTTCGCCGCCCGTCTCCTTCTTGATGACAGCGTGCGTATAGTCACCGACCTCAAAGCCCTTAACATAACCCTTGATAATCTTCGTCGCCTTGACCTTATCGCGCGGCTGTCCTTTTTGTGTGGACTGTTGACCAAAGGCCATCGCCGTCGTCAAACAGACCATCAAGCATAAGAACGAGCAGAGAAAAAACTTTTTCATGTAGTCTCCCTTTGAATTCATATTCTTTCCTTATCCGCCTGTACGTCAGGCTCGCTTTCTTTCCCGAATCTTCAACTCAGGATGACGTGCCAGAAAGCCTCCGCGTTTCATCTTATAGCGACCGGGCTTGAGCAGTGATTCCTCTTCAACGCCAGCCGCGCGCTCACGCTGGTAGTCTTCTTCAGAGATTTCAATCGTCACATCCTGCCCATCGTCTTCAATCACAGTGAAGGCAAAACCTTCTTTAGCCGGGTTGTTGCTCATAAACTTCCTGTTCTTTCCTAACCGCACGCCGTGCGGAAATAATGCGAACCACATCATCTTCACGCTCTGCATAAACGACGAAAAGAAGGCGGCGACTCGACATGCCTATGATGAAAAAGCGAGCTTCATGGTCGAGTGCTCTGTATCATAACCCTCAAGAGCGTTGGGATCATAAAAGACCTCTGTAGCTTCTCCGAAGCTGACCCCATGCTTCTCAAGGTTGCCGATAGCCTTTTCATCATTCCACTCGAATCTCACTGATGATTATTCTTTCCACCCAAGATTATACCTCTACGAATGGGCGGCCACGCTCGGCATCTCGCGTCCGTCGCCGCCTTCTGCGGGCGTGAGGACTTTGAGGGGCGCGGGCCAGTCAACCTGTGGGACGGATTTTGGACCAAAGCGGGCTGCGCGGCCTTTGGCCTTCTCGCGCAGCGCCGTGAGCACTTTTTCGGGCGTGATGGGCACTTCGTCAACGCGTACTCCGACGGCATCGTAGACGGCGTTGGCGACCGCCGGCATGACGGGCAGGAGCGGTCCCTGTCCCACCTCTTTCGCGCCGAAGGGTCCGTTCGGGTCTGCGTCTTCGATGAGGTAAGTCTTCACGTCGCACATCTCAAGAGTCGTAGGGCTTTTGTATTCGAGCATGGAGGGGAATTTGTGTACGACGTTGCGGTTGGCGCGGTAAGTCATCTCTTCCATGAGAGCCTCGCCGAGTCCCATGTAGACGCCGCCTTCGACTTGGCCCAGAACGAGCGCGGGATTGATTGACTGGCCTATGTCGTGAGCAATCCACATCCGCTCGACAACGACGATGCCCGTCTCAGCGTCAACGTCAACCTCTGCGACCGCCGCCGAGTAGCTGTAGGCGGGCGATGGACCAACGCCCGCGCCCTTGTAACGACCGGGCGAGCGCGGCGGCGTGTAAGAGCCGACCGTCCCGATAGTCCCGAATTTCGATTCGGCGAGCACAACCGCCTCGGCAAACGTGACGCCCACCTCAGGGTTCTCCACGTCGAAGACGCGGCGCTCGGCAAAGGAGAGATTCTCAATCGGGACCGAGAGCTTTTCGGTGACGGCGATGGTCAAAAGCTCGCGTGCGCGCTCGGCTGCCTGGAGGGCCGCGTTGCCTGTCATCAGCGTGACGCGGCTCGAATAGCTGCCGAGGTCAACGGGCGTCAGGTCCGTGTCGGCTGTGACGACGCGTATATCGAAGGGGTCTATGCCTAAGACTTCGGCGACGATGTAAGCGAGAATCGAATCCGAGCCTTGCCCGATGTCCGTCGAGCCGCACTGGACGCAGACGCCCCCCTGACGGTCGAGCCGAAGCTGTACGCCGCTGTGCGGCATGCTGTTCCAGTAGATGGGCAGCCCCGCGCCGCAGATATATGAGCTACAGGCCAGCCCTATGCCTTTGCCTGCGGGCAGCTTGCGATGTGTTCTATCCCAACCGGAAAATTTGTTCTTCCATTCAGAGCCTTCGACCACCTTGTCAATGCAGCTTCCGAGGCCCATGCTCCCGATGCGCAGGTAGTTGGCTGTCGTCGTGAAGGGCTGGACCAGATGCTGACGGCGTATCTCAGCCGGGTCAAGCTTTAACTCTTCGGCAATCTTGTCCAGATGGACTTCGAGCGCGAAACGCGGCTGCGGTGTACCGTGGCCGCGTTTTGGACCACACGGCGGCTTGTTGGTAAAAACGCGTATGCCTCTGTATTTGTAGCGCGGAATATCGTAAGTGACGGTTTGCAGCGCGCCCGCGTAGAAGGTGCTCGCCACGCCGTAAGAGCCGTATGCGCCGCCGTCCAGGAAAGACTGAAAATCCATCGCCGTAATCGAGCCGTCCTTTTTGACTCCGGTCCTGACCTTCATCAAGACCGGATGGCGACCGCGATGGCAGTAGAAGACCTCCTCGCGCGTGAGTGCGATCTTGACGGGGCGGCCCGTTATCATCGCAAGCTTCGAGACGATAATCTCGTGGTTAAAGGGGTCGCTTTTGCCGCCGAAGCCGCCGCCGTTGGGCGTGGCGATGACGCGTATGTGGCTGGCGGGTATTTCCAGCGTCTTGGTCAGCGCGCGATGCACGTAGTGCGGCGTTTGCGTGGAGGTCCAGAGCGTGAGCTTGTGGTCCGAATCGAAGTGCGCGAGCGCGGCGTGCTGCTCCATGGGCAGGTGCGTGTTGCCTTCGTAGAAGAAGGTGTCCTCGCGGACAAGCTCGGCCTCTTTAAAGCCTTCATCCATGTCGCCGAATTCGAGCGAGACTTTTTTGTGTATGTTGCCGCTCTCGCCGTAATCGTGTATGCGAGGCTCGTCAATCATGATGGCCTCTTCGATGCTCGTCACGGTTTGCAGCTTTTCATACTCGACCTCGATTAGATTCATGGCCTCGAAGGCCGTCTCCTCGTCAACGGCTGCGACGGCTGCGACAGGGTCTCCGACCATCCGTACACGCTCTATGCAGAGCGCGTGTTCGTCCTGGCTGACGGGAAGAATGCCGTAAGGGATGGGGAGGTCGCGGCCCGTGATGACGGCATAAACGCCCGGCAGTTGAAGAGCCTTTGCCGCATCAATCTTCCTGATGATGGCGTGAGGCTCAGGGCTGCGCAGGATTTTGCAGTGGAGCATGCGAGGCAAAGTGATGTCGTCGGCGAATTTGGTTTGACCCGTACACTTGGCGCGCGCGTCAACTTTACGAAAGGGCTTGCCGATGACCTTCAGCCCGTCTTTGCCGTTGCGATGACCGTTCCCTTTATTCGTAGCCATAGATCGTTTCTCTTGCAGGCTCGGCCTCTTCACCGCGCATGCGCGCAGCCGCCAGCTCGACAGCCTCGTAGATTTTAAGATACCCGGTGCAGCGACAGAGATTGCCTGAGAGAGCTTCCTTAATCTCTTCGCGGTCGGGGCTGGCGTTGGCCTTGAGCAGCTCCTTGGCGACGAGCAGGAAACCCGGCGTGCAATAGCCGCACTGCGCCGCGCCGAGGTCCGCGAAGGTCGTTTGCAGCGGGTGAAGCTGGTTGCCCTCCGCCATGCCTTCGACGGTCTCGACGTTGCGTCCATCCAGGTCCAGCCCTAAGACGAGGCAGGAGAGCACGGCGCGCCCGTCCAGCAGCACTGTGCAAGTGCCGCACTCGCCAAGCTCGCACCCGTGCTTGGTCCCGGTCAGCCCCAAATCTTCGCGCAGGACTTCGAGCAGAGTCTTGTGCGGCGCAAAGGCCACCTCCAAAGGCTCGCCGTTGACCGTGAACTCAAGATGCGCTTTCTGTTTCGTTCTCGTTGACATCTGTACGATTCAAGATTCTTCTCTCAGGCTGTGGCCGTGGCCGTGTCTTTCGGCTTACGGTTGAGGACAATGTTATCAATCAGACGCGTTTTGCCAAACTTGACGGCGACGGCGATGAGCACTGTCCGGTCATCCAGGTTGTTCAGTTTTTCCAGCGTCCCGGCATCCGTGATGCTGATGTAATCAATCGTCGCGCGCGGCTCGGTCTCGATGGTCGAGCGCAGGATGGATGAGAGCTTCGCGGCATTACGCTCGCCCTCGGCATAGGCCGACTCGGCACGCGAGAGAGCGCGGTGGAGCACACCAGCAGCCTTGCGTTCCTCTTCATTCAAGTAGGCGTTGCGCGAAGAGAGGGCCAGGCCCGATGGCTCGCGCACTGTCGGCAGCACGACAATCTCCGTATCAAAGGCCAGGTCTTTGACGAGACGCTTGACGATGATGGTCTGCTGCGCATCCTTCTGGCCGAAGAAAGCGAAATCCGGGCGGATGACGTTGAGCAGAATCGAGACGACCGTCGCGACGCCGCGAAAATGGCCGGGCCTGGATGCGCCTTCGAGCTGCTCGGACAATCCCTCGACCATGACGTAGGTCGCAAAGCCCTTCGGGTAAATCTCTTCGACCGAGGGCGCAAAGATAAAATCAACGTTGTAGTCGGCCAGTTGCGAAGTGTCTTTGGTCAGGTCGCGCGGGTAGGCTTCATAATCTTCGCCTGGTCCAAACTGCGTCGGGTTGACGAAGACCGAGACGATGACGACATCGCACATCCGGCGCGCTTCGCGCACAAGGCTCAGGTGTCCTTCGTGGAGCGCGCCCATCGTCGGCACCAGCCCGATGGTCTTGTCCTGCTCGCGGCGCAGCTTGCGCGCCACGGAACTCATGCGTTGGCGGCGATTGATGATTTCCATAAGAAGAGTCTGGAGTCCGGAGTCCTGGAGTCCTGAGTCCGAGGCCAGTTTTTCCGACTCAAGACTCCTGACTCCTGACTTCAGACGGTTCCTTCGGCTCGATGTTCAGCTCTTTGGCGGCTTCGGCGGGCAGCCCGTAGGATTCCGCTTCGGCTGGATAGACTGCCGTGCGCACGTCTTCGGCCCAGCGCCCGATGGCATCCGTCATCGTCTCGCGCAGGTTGGCATACTGGCGCACAAACCTCGGTTGCTTGCCGAAGGAGAGGCCGAGCAGGTCGTGTATGACGAGCACCTGTATGTCGCAGTGTGGGCCTGCGCCGATGCCTATCGTCGGCACGCTGATGCTTTCGGTGACGAGCCTTGCAATCTCGCGCGGGACGACTTCGAGCACGATGGCGAAAGCCCCAGCGTCTTCGAGCGCATGCGCATCATCGAGAAGCTGCCGCGCCGTCTCAGCCGTCTTACCCTGTACGCGATAGCCGCCGAGCTTATTGACGGACTGCGGCGTCAGCCCGATATGGCCCATGACGGGAATCTCTTCGTCCACGAGCCGCTTGACCAGAGAGGCGCGCTTGCGCCCGCCTTCGAGCTTGACGGCCTCCGCCGCGCCCTCCTTGATGAGACGCAGGGCGTTACGCACGGCCTCGTCCGCGCCCGTGTGAAAAGAGCCGTAGGGCATGTCCGCGACGAGCAGCGCGCGCTGCGTTCCGCGACGCACGGCGCGCGTGTGCATGACAATCTCGTCGAGCGTGACGGGGACTGTGTTGCCGTAGCCGAGCACAGTATTGCCGAGGCTGTCACCGACGAGAATCACGTCTATGCCCGCCTCGTCAACGATGCGAGCCATGGTGTAATCGTAGGCGGTCAGGCAGACGAGCTTTTCGCCACGCTCTTTGCTCGCGCGAAGCGAAGGCGCTGTGACCTTTTCGGGACGCTGCGGTTTGAGATAAGCCATCGGGATAGTCTCTTTCTTGACACCAAAACGCGGCGACCCGTTAACTCGCCAAGTCACCGCCCGCTCTTTACCTTATTCGATACGAGGTGCGCAAGCTCGCAATTATAGGCGAGCGCCCTATGCAGCCGCAACCAGGAGCAAGCGATGAGGGATGAAAGAAAACAATCAGGTTGAACCTTGGGCAGCGCGGAAGCTGAAAGCATCGGGGCGAAATCAGAAAGCCTTTCTCTTTTAGTTCATGCGCTGCGACGCCATCTGCGTTCCTGCTTTTCCTTTATCTCGCATCCGCGTCTTGCGCCGTCCAGCGTTTGACTTCCGAATGGTCGTCCGTCTGCGCGAGCAGGTCGCTGACCGTTTGGTGAAGAGTCGGGTGTATGGCCTGGGGTGCGATTTCGGCGAGGGGGACGAGGACGAAACGGCGCTGGTGCAGGCGCGGGTGCGGGAGCTTGAGAAGTTCCGTCGCGCGCAGCCGGTTGCCGTAAAGCAGCAGGTCCAGGTCAATGGTGCGCGGGCCGCGCGGCACATCGCGGTGACGGCCCAGCGCGTACTCTATGCGCAGGAGCCGCGCCAGGACCTGTTCGGGTGTCGGAATCGGGCGGCGCAGCTCCGGCTCGAACTTTAGCTCCGCGACCATGTTGAGAAAGGCTGGCTGCTCGCGCACGTCCACAGGCTCTGTCTCGTAAATGGATGAAAGACACGCGACGCAGAGGCCAGCATTCATCATCCCGCGCACGGCCAGCAGTAGATTTCCGGCGCGGTCGCCGAGGTTCGAGCCGATGCCGACATAGGCTCTGATGGGAGCGAGCGCAGAATCCGGAGCGTAGAATCTGGAATCGGAAGCCATGAGTCTCGGACGTGAATCTAAGAGCTTGACGGCGTGAGCCGTTTCGTCCCGTTGTTTCCCTGTCTGAAGAAGCGAGCGAGGTGCGCGAGAGCTATTGTACAAGCATCTTTGGATATTGCTATGCTCAAGTTGCATTCCAGGCTCGACCGTCAATCAAGACAGGCTAAAGGAGAGAGGCTCTCAAGATGAAACAAAACCCTTCCGCGCGCGGCTCGCGCTGGCCCGCGTACATGCTTCTGCCGGCAATCTGCTGTCTCGCGTTGCTCTTTCAACCCGCGCCCGCGCGCACAGGGGCGAATGGCTTTCCGGTCCAGGATGATTTCAAAGTCACGACCGTTTACTTCGTCCGCCATGCCGAAAAGGAGGCCGCGCCGCCGCAAGACCCTGCTTTGACCGAAGCGGGGAAGCTGCGCTCGCAGGAGCTGGCACGCATCCTCGCGCCCTCAGGCATCAAGACTATTTTGACGACACAATTTCTGCGGACCAAATTGACCGCCGAGCCTCTGGCGAAACAACTCGGCATCACGCCGAGAGCCGTCAACATCAAGATGAACCCGACGAATCCGCGACAGGTCTCGGAGCAATCCGTCAGGGAGATAGTGGACCGGATTTACGAGCGGGCCGGAGAAGGCATACTGGTTGTGGGCCACACCAACACGATTCCGGACATCATCAAAATGCTCGGCGGAGACCCCGCGCTGAGCATAGACGAAAAGAGATTCGACGACCTTTTTATCGTCACGCTCTACGGCAAGGGCAAGGCGAAGGTCGCACATCTCAAGTACGGCAGTCCGGGTTAAGCCTTAGAGCCAATTCTTTTGATTCCGGGTTCATCGTTTCCCGCATGTCTCAACTACGCGCTCTCATCTGGCTCAAGTGGAGACTGTTTCGCAATGGTTTGCGTTCGCGCAAGGCCGTGGCGAATCGCGCCGCCTCCCTTCTCACGACGCTCTTGATGCTCGCCCTCGCGCTCGGCAGCGCCATCGCCCTCGGAGTTATCGCTTTCTTCATGGTCGCGGAGCCGGAGCAAGTCTCCGCCAGCGAGAGCGGGACTGGACCAGCCGGAATCTCCTTCTTCTTTATGATCTTTACAATGATCTACCTGGCATGGGGACTCGTTCCCATGAGCATGGGCAGCGGCAGCCAGTTCGACCCGGGCCGACTCCTCCTTTATCCAATCAGCCTGCGCAAGCTCTTCATTGTTGACCTGCTGAGCGAGTTGACCAGCACGGCCTCCGTCTACGCAGTGCCTGCGGTCCTGGGCGCGACCGTCGGCGCGGGACTGGCGAGCGGGAAGCTACTGCTTGCGCTCTGTGCGGGTCTCTGCGCCATCGCGCTCGGCATCGTCCTGGCTAAATGGCTTGGCACTTCAATCGGCTCGCTGATGCGGCGCAGGCGCACGCGCGGAGAGACGCTGGTCGCGCTGGTCGGGGCTGTCGTCGGGCTGGCCGGAGCATTTTTGGGCCAGTTTGCCGAAGTTATGATGCGTCACGGCGCGAGCTTTCGCGCGCTGCGCTGGACGCCGCCGGGAGCCATAGCTTTAGCCCTCACCGAAGGCTTGCAGCCAGGGGGAACGGGCGCTTATGCGCTCTCGCTCCTGACGCTCCTCATGTATATCTCAGTCTTAACCGTCCTCACTTACCTGATTGCCAGGCGCTCCGCGCTAGGGATGGGCGGAGCGTCCCGCTCAACCGCGCGCACGCGGGATGTGAAAGAGCTTGAAGGATATGCTGGCTGGCAACTGCCTCTCGTCTCGCCGGAGCTTTCGGCTGTGATAGAGAAGGAGTGGCGCTACGCCGTGCGCAACGCGCAGCTCAGGATGATGGCCCTGATGCCGCTCATCCTGATTGCTATCAGGCTGGCGCGCAGCAGTAGCCTCGCTCGCGGGAACGGACAGGCGCGTGTCAGGATTACGCCGCAGGCCGGCTCATTCAGCTTTTACACGGACGGGCTGGTGGTCGCGGCGGGGCTGCTCTATGTTTTTCTGCTGCTCTCATCGCTGGGCTTCAACCTGTTCGCTTACGAGGGCGCGGGGATGCGCTCTCTGGTCCTCTCTCCGCTTGAGCGGCGCACAATCCTGCTCGGCAAGAACCTGGTCGTGACCGCGCTCGCCCTCATCCTGGCAACAATCCTGCTTCTTGCCAATCAACTCATTTTCCGCGACCTCTCAACAGAGTCCCTGCTTTTCGCCGGACTCTGCTTCCCGCTCTTCGCAGCCGTCTTTGCGCTGGTGGGCAACTGGTTCTCGATGCGCTTTCCGAAGCGTTTGGAGTTTGGAAAGAAGATGAAGGCGGCGGGGATGTCAGGGCTACTGATGATACCGATTCTGCTCGGCATGATGCTGTTGCCGCTGCTAGCCGTGTGCGCCGGTTATCTGGCGCAGAGTTTGCTCTTGAAGTATGTTACACTGCTCTCACTGGCTGGCGTCTCAATCATGCTTTACTTCCGGCTCGTCAACGGGCAGGGACAGGCGCTTGCGCGCCGCGAGCTTGAGATACTCGAAGCAGTCGGCGGGAAAACTGAAGATTGAAAGTTTGAAACCGGAACGATTAAGGAAAAGCTATTGATTCGTGGAGTTGATTGAATCAATGAGTCAATCAGCGAATCGCTTCCGCTTCATCGCTTCTGCGTTCAAGCTTTCAAGCGTTTATTTTATTCCAGCGGTGCGACATTGAAGAGATGACGCATCCGGGCGGGTTGGCTGTGAAGCCCTGTCCTGACAAAAATGGCTCGCAGAAAATTTCGCAGTAACCAGCGGCACGAACCCGTCACGGAACGCTCCTTTCAGGAGTACATCTCGACACTGCCCGCGCAGCAGACCTCACGCACGGAGCTGCTCAGGCTGGTGCGCGGCGGCGAAGATACCTACCTTGAGCTAAAGGTCAAGCTCTCGAACCCCGAAAAGATTGCGCAGGAGATCGTCGCGCTCGCCAACACGGGCGGCGGGCTGATCGTCTTCGGCGTCAACGACCAACTGCGCGTAGAGGGCCTCGATGACTCGGAGGATGTGCAGGAGGAGTTGGTCCGCATCTGCCGCGAAGAGATTGTGCCGCCGCTCGTCCCGCTGATTGACCGCATCTCTTTTGACAGCGGGCGGCGCATCGTCTCGCTCGAAGTGGACGGCAGACGCCGCCCTTATCGCACGCGCGAAGGCCGTTTCTACATGCGCTTCGGCGCGGAAAAGCGCGAGGCTTCGCGCGAAGAGTTGTCGGCCTTGATGGACGAGGCGCGCCCGCTCCGGTACGAGAATGTGCCGGTCATCGGCGCGCATCTGGAAGACATTGACGAGGCGCACCTGTGGAGCTTTGTGCGCGAGTTTGAGGGCGATGCTTTTGATGAAGCGAGCGTCGCTGGCTATCCGACAAAGGAGATGCTTGAGCGCGAGCTGCTGCTGGCTTCATCGCACGCGGGCGAGGCCGTCCCGACCGTCGCAGGTCTCCTGCTCTTCGGCTACGACGAGCATGTTGCAGAGCTACTCCCGCGCTCAAACATCATCTGCGCACGCTTCGCAGGAGAGACGACGCAAGCGCCCATCGTCGAGCGCACGGAGCTAAAGGGAAATCTCTATACGCTCTATGAATCGGCCCATCGCTTCGTCGCGCGTTACTGCGATCTGTGGGAAACGCGCCCGCGCTCTTTCCCCTCGGCAGAGATGGAAGATGCGCCCGTCATCGCGCGTGCCAATTATCATCGCGGCGCGGTTGGAGAGGCCATCGCCAACGCTCTCATACACAGAGACCTGGTGCTGCGCGACCAGCCGACGCGTCTACACATCTTCGACCGCTCGATAGAATTGACGAACGCGCGCCGCACCAACGGGTTTGCGCCCGCAGCCATGCGCGCCATACGCTACGGCGTCCCGCAGCGGCTCAACCCGCAACTCGCAGCCGTCTTCTCAAGCCCCGCCTACGGACTGAGCCTCTCGACCGGCGGGCTGCCGCGCTTGCTACGCGATGCGCGGCTCTTCGCAGGCCGCCGCCCGGACCTCAACGCCTTCAACGACGAATTTCGCCTGCGTCTTTACGGAATATAAAATCATCGCTCACCCGAAAATAGAAAGTGACGAGCCGAAGGATATAATCTTCAACTCGCCACCTCTTATTTAACGCTTCACGCGGGCCTATTTTTTTACTTCATCCTTCGGCGCGTTGTAGAACTGCCTGGCCTGGACTTCGTATTCCTTATCGTCATACTTGCCGTCGCCATCCACGTCAACCTTGACGACAATCTTGTGCTGCTTGCCGTCGCGCATTTCGCCGGGGTTATAGCCGAGGCTGTACTGGCTGCGCAGCAGGCTATTGATGGATTGGAGCACCTTCGGGATTTCGCCCTCGAAGGTGACGGGGAAGTACATCCCGCCCGTCTCTTTGGCGAAAGTCCTGAGCGTATTCTGAGCCTGTAGAAAAGTCATCCTGCCGGGGTTGCCCATCAGATCGTCGTTGGCTCCGAGCCTGTCGCCGTATCTCTTGTAGAAGAGATTGCCCGTCCCGATGATGTAGATGGGAACGCCCGCGTTCTGCGCTATCTTGCGCGCGTTGCCGTAGTTAATCTTGCTGAAAGTATCTATGCCGGAAGCTATCAGGATGATGGCCTTGCGGCGGCCCTGCACGCTGACCAGCCCCGCAAACTCTGCGGTCGCCGATTCGGAATTTTCCAAGACGACCGAATCGCCGCGCCCGCCGATGAGCGTGAACTTGAGCGCGTCAAAAAGGTTGGTCTCGCGGAAAGCCGGGTAGTTGCGCAGGAGCAGGTTGATGACGGCGTTGATACGGCGCGGGTCGTTGGTAAAATCCGTGAGCGTCGTCGGGCGCATATCAAAGGCGACGACCGAAGCGTAATCGTCGGGCGGCTTGATAAACTGCGAGAGAAACATCGCCACGGGGCGAATCACTTCATAAGTGCCGGGGTCCATCCCGCCGCTGCCGTAATAGCCGAGCGTCTCCGAAAGCTTGCTGTATTCGACGACCATCGCAACGGTAATCGGTGCTTCAGGCGTGGAGAAGTTGGTAATCACCTTCTGCACGCCGTCTTCAAAGACAGCGAAGTTCTCCTTCTTGAGACCGGCCATAATCTGCCCGCTCTTTTTGTGATAGACGACCGCATCAACGTTGACGACCTGCGTCACGACCTTGATGGTCTCGGCCTCCTGCGGTTTTCCGACGAGGTCCGGCGGCAAAGGCTCTTCCTGCGGCTTTTCGCTGCCAGGCTCGCCCGGTCGCTTATTCTTTTTCTGGTTGCCCGGAGTGGGCGGCTGGCGGCGCGATTGCGCGTTGGCGGAAGCGAAGAAGCCGAGCGTTCCAATCAAGAGCGAAAGGATGAGCAGGGCGGCAGAACTGCGGCGGAAAAAGATCAGACGATACATCTTAGGTCATCCTTTGAGAGAGGCAGGAAAGACTCTTCTTTACTGCTTGGGCTGACTATATGCCGCGCCAATACGCAGGGTCAAGCCGGACCGCCTGAGGGCCATCAAACCGCCATCCGACTTTGAAGCTAAAGACGGCTCGAAGCGAAAGCCGCTGTGCCAAGCGTAGACTATTTTTCAAGCCTTCGGGGGCGACCGCCGAGCGATTAATACGCGAACTAAACTCAGATGCGCAGCCCCCGCGACGCGTTCGCTCAGAGGACGGCTACCTGGCTGTTTCGGCCTCGATGATGACATCGAAGACGCCCGTGTTGTCAGCGAGGTTTCCTTCGTTGACGCCTAGAAAGAGTATGCCGTCGCGCTGCGCTATAAACTCGCGGCGGCTACCGATGAAGATAAAGTCGTCGTTATCGTCGCCGATGACGGCAATCAGCGCTCCCGTAGGCTCGTTGCGCATCAGCTTGTCCCTGTCCGGCATGGTCGCGATGCCGCCGGGGGTGGAGAAGCGCCCGCTCCCCAGGTTGACGCGCCCCGTCGCCGAGATACGCAGGCGCTGGCCGCGACGCACCGTAAAGCCCGTGCTGGTCCAGCCGTTGGCCGTGTTGTCTGCGCGCACGCGTACGGGGATGGTGATGGCCGGAGCTGGCCTGGAAGTGTTTGGCTGAGAGGGCTGCGGCGTGTTGGTCCGGTCGGGTTGCTGCATCTCGGGCTGCGGCTGAGAGGGCCTCGAAGATTGAATCATCGGAGAGGGCTGTCCGGCGTCCTCGTTGGTGATGGCCGAGACGGCTGCGCTGGTCGCCGAATCAAACTCTATTGATTCGACATCCTCCATGTAGAGCGTCACGCGGCTGCGTCGCCCGCGCGCCCCGCCCCCTATCAGGACCGTAAATTGCTGGTCCTTAAAGCCTATCACCTCGCCGCGAATCACGCTGCCGTCCTTCAGGCGTATGGTATCGGCCAGGATGGGCACGCTCAAGAAAAGAGCGAGCGCGAAGGCGACCAGCGGGTTGATAAAATTTTTCCTCATCATCTCCTCCCAGGGGCGAGCGCTGTTTAATAGAATGCAGAAAGACTTTCCGGCGTTTGCAGTTCGACGTTTAGCAAAGTGTCAGACGTTTGGCAAGCGGGAGAGAGGCGTATCGCAAGGATTGATGCCCTCTGGACCTAAAAGGTTGCGGGCCGAAAAACCATCAAGGGCGAAGGATGCGGGCCGGATAAAAAGCCCTTTTTGTCTTTCCTTGATGGCAGCTCTGCCTTTCATTCAGCGCCGCCGCGCTCTGCCTCCATCGTTTATCTTGAGGCGATTTTCATTGCCGGGCCTTGTCGTTTCCTCCCGCTCATACTACTCTTAGTCCACCGCGACTATCTTTTATCATTTGTCACTAGAGAAGGAGGAGAAGAAATGTCAGAACAGGTCTATCCAGGACAGGCTGAGGAAAAAGAGACTTCGGGTCTGCTGCTCTCGGTCGAACCTTTACAGAATAACAATCGGCTCAACGCGCAGGACGGCGATAGCGACGCAACCGATACACTGAGCGATAGGGCCACCGATACGGACGCATCCGATGGCGACGGCGGGGGCTTGGTCGAGAGCATCAAGGATGCCGTCGGCATGGATGAGGACGCTTCGGACACGGATGGTTCAGATGCCGTGGATACGGACGGGACCGACGCAGGGGCTTCGGATGCTGACGGGACGGACCTTCTGGGCGGAGACTCGGACGGCACGGACTCGACCGTGGATGCCGACAGCTCCGATGCTCGTTAAAGCGCTGGCCTTTTGATGAAAGGGTTGGGGTTCAATCAACTGGAAAAGCTCTTGCAGCCATGCCCTGCGGAGGAGTTCCTCGCTTCCTCCTGGGGGCAAAGCTTCAGGCATGTGCGCGGCTCTGCGGGAAGGTTCGCGCCGCTGCTGCCCTGGGAACGTTTGAATACTATCCTTGAGCAGCATCGCCTGGACTTTCCACGC
This sequence comes from Pyrinomonadaceae bacterium, assembly GCA_036399835.1. Taxonomy (GTDB): domain Bacteria; phylum Acidobacteriota; class Blastocatellia; order Pyrinomonadales; family Pyrinomonadaceae; genus DASYML01. The sequence goes on from DASWMI010000055.1 coordinate 14,769, forward strand.
CTGCGACTGGTCCGAGACGGCAAGCCGCTCCCGGCCTCTTCCTACATACGCCACGTCTCGAACCGCAGACGCAAAGAGACTATCCCGCGGCTGCTGCCCGAAGGATTTACAAAACAGCTCTGGCAGGGCGCGACCCTCGTCCTTGACGCGGTGGACGAGCTTTACCAGCCCCTCAAGGAATTGGCCCAGGGACTTGAGCTTTTCTTTCGAGAGCATGTGCAGATTAACTCCTACGCGGGCTGGCATACCTCGCGCGGCTTCGATCTGCACTGGGACGACCACGACGTTTTTATCCTCCAGGTGGCGGGACGCAAACGTTGGATGATTTATGGCATGACGAGGCCCTTCCCGCTCGCCGAGGAAAAGGAGGCCGCGCGCAAGCCTGAGCATCAAGCCATCTGGGATGGCACGTTGGAAGACGGCGACCTGCTCTACATCCCGCGCGGCTGGTGGCATGTCGCCGTGCCCTTAAACGAGCCGACGCTGCACCTGACGGTCGGCATACACAATCGCACAGGGATGGACCTGCTGCGCTGGCTGACCGAGCGTATGCCCGCGAGCCAGGCCTTTCGACAAGACCTCCCGCGCTTTGCTTCCGAGCGCGAGCGCGCGGCACACCTCAAGCGACTGCGCGAGGAGTTGTTGAACGAGTGGACCGATGAGCTGTTAGAGCTTTATCTGGATGATTGCGACGCGAAGGCAGAGCCGCGCACGAGCTTTAACCTGCCCTGGAGCGCGATGACCGAAGCCCTGCCTCCGACGGGCGATGCGCTCCTTAGTTTGAACGCGCCGCGCCCGCTGGATTTCAAGATAGAGGGAGGCGTGCTCGAATTTGCCTGTCTCAAAAAACGCTGGCGATTCGCCGCCGACGCCCGTCTGGTCCTCGGCCCCCTGGCCGAGCGCCGCATCTGCTCTCTCAAGGAACTGTGCGAAGAGGCTAGCCAACGGCTTGACGAGCAGACCGTGCGGACCTTTATCAAAGAGTTGATTGCTCAGGGGCTGGTTGCGGTCGTCACAGAATAGTTTCCATAATGGACCAGGATTTCTTCTACTGCTCTGAACTATCGCGCCAGGTACAAGAGAAGGCTTACGGCACGGCTTCGACCGGCGATGTCTGGCTGCTCATCGAATATCCGCTCGCCTGGGGACCCAAAGCCCTTCAGGATAGCCTGCTCTCTCCAAAGCTCAAGGCACATCTCGGCGCTCTTCTCAAAAAGATTCCGCGCTCCAGGCTGCTCTTGATCAAACAGGACCGCGCCTGCGGCACACACATCAACTTTTTCGTCGTCCATAGCCGCGAGAGAAAACCCTTTATCCTTAATTTCCAGATTAGCAACTACGAAGAGCTGGCCGATATTGATCTGACTGAGGCCATTCTGGGCCGCACGCTCGCGGGCGGAACTGTGGTCGGCGGGCCGCTCTTTCTCGTCTGCACGCACGGCAAGCGCGACAAGTGCTGCGCCAAGTTCGGCTTTCATCTTTACAAATTTCTCAGGGAGCGCGCGGGCGATTGCGTCTGGCAATCCTCCCATGTCGGCGGCGACCGCTTTGCCGCCAACCTCATCTGTTTTCCGCACGGCCTCTTTTACGCGCACGTCACAGAGATGAGCGGGAGCGCGATTGTTGATGCCTACCTTGACCGCCGCATGATTCTGGACCAGTACAGGGGTCGCGCCTGCTATGCCGCCCACGTACAGGCCGCCGAATATTTCATCCGCTCGGAGTCAGGGCTGACCGGACTCAACGAGCTGCGACGGCTGGACAGCCAACGCCTCGACGAGCAGAGCTGGCGCGTGCGGTTTCTCGCCCCGCTCGAAGAGAGCGTGCATGAGGTGAAGGTCTCCAGCAGCCTCTCGGAATTCCGCAACTTTATTACCTGCCAGGCTACGGAAGAAAAGAGCGTCATCCAATACACGCTGGCCGATTATCAGGTGACGAGCGCACGACCGCAGCAGCAGCAGCCCGCAAGTTAAAGAGCGAACGGAATAAGGCTACAACTTCAAGGTCGGCTTATCTATTCAAGAGCCGTGCGAGCTGTTTGAAGCGCTCTCGTGTCTTGCGCCGAGCTGAGGCAAACTTATTTCCGGTCCAGCTTAAAATTATTTCTCATCCAAAATGGCTTTGGCGGCGTCTAATAGAGAGTTGCTGGCAAATTATCGGGCAAAGAGAGTTTCCGGCAACAGACCCATGATGAATCCTTCTCAGGGTCGGCGTCGCGCTTGGCAAGAGCGCGACGCCTTTAAATTTTTTGAGACGCGAAAGCTTTTCCTCTGCGGTAAATTATAGTAATCTCTCCGCTGCCTCCATATCTTTGATTAATCAGTAACAGGTCGATGTTTGGCCGGAAGCTCCTTGCCAGAGCTTTTGGCACAGCAGCTCCTCAGATACTCTTTGCCCGAATGGTTGTGGTGCGCTAGCGCCGCGCGCTCAACCATTCATCTGCCCGGGAGTCGGACATGAAAAGGTACGTTTTCGGGTTCCTGTACTATACAGGCGTGACCCGTTTTGTCGCATGGTGTAATCGCAAGAGGGTTATGATCCTCTGCTATCACAGCGTCTCCGTGCGGCCCGACCTCCCTTCCGACCTGCATAAACAGCACATCCCCGTACACCTCTTTCGCGCGCACCTCGATTACTTGCAACGCTATTCGCATGTCGTCTCTCTCAAGGAATACGTCAGGGCCAGGCGCGCCGGTCAAGCTCTCCCGCACGGCTCCGTGGTCCTGACCTTTGACGATGGATTTAGAAACTTCCTGACGGTCGCTGCGCCGCTTCTGGTCCAACTCGGACTCCCTGCGACAGCCTTTATCATCACTGAGAAAGCATCCGAGAGAGAAATCCCCGAAGGCGATCTTCAATGGAATTCCTCGCATGATCGGACATTTCTCTCGTGGCCCGAAATCCATCTGCTGGCGCGGCAACACGGGATAGACTTCGGCTCGCACAGCCACTCTCACCCGGAGCTGACGGCTGTCTCGCCCGAAGAGGTCGAGCGCGAGTTGAAGAATTCGCTTGAGAGGCTGGTCCAGAAACTAGGCTGCGAGGAGGTGAGCTTCGCCTACCCGCACGGGAGGACGACCGCCCAGATTAGCGAATTAGCCAGAGCTGCTGGCTACACCTGCGCGGTCACGGGCACGCTCGGCGCTAACAAGATGGAGACAGACCCTCATCAGCTTTATCGCATCATCATCGCAGCCGATGACGACCTGGCAACCTTCGCGGCGCGCGTCGCGGGCTTAACCTGGTGGGCCGACAGGATTCGCGCTTTCTTTCTGCGTCCGGTCAAAAGGTCTCAAGGCGCGCAGCCGCAACGCACGCCTCTCCAAGGGCTGAACAGGCTCGATTACGAATAGGCCGGCTTGACGCAAAGATAAAAGCTCTCGCTACTGTCAATCGAATATCTACTGCACTCTTCAGGCGACAAACGATGCTTAACCTCATGCGCCTCGAACCCTGCCTCGCGCAGCCTCTGCGCAAAGTCTTCACCGTACATCCGCCAGAAATTCATCACTCGCTTTTGCGCGGCATCATACTCTTCTGTCTCCGTCTGACGGGCTATCGCCACAGAGACGATTAACCGGCCCGTGCCAGGGCGGAGCACTCTATGCAATTCCCTCATCGCGGCCCTGTCGTCCTGGACCAGTTGGAGCACATGATGACACCAGAGCAAATCAATCGAATCGGATGCGAAAGGCAAGCGTTGGAGGTCCGCCAGCACGTCCACGCCGCGCGCGGCCTCAAGGTCTGCCCTGATTAACTTGAGACTCCCGGACTGATTCCAGGCTTCCTCAAGCGCCCTCTCCGGCGCGAAAACGAGGGCCACGCCGCTCCTCTCGTGCAGTTGAAAATCGTTCTTGAGCCAGAGGTAGAGCGCCCTGTGCCGCGCGTGGCTGTTGCAACGCGGGCACTCCGCATTGCGCCCCGTAAAATCAATCTCTATGTAGTCGTAAAAGCGGCGGCCCGTCCACCCGCAGCAAGGACACTCGACCTTCTGAGGTAGAAGCCGGTTGACGAGCGCCGTCCTGCCCCTGCTCAAGACTACCTGAGAGAGCAAACGGGTCGCGGCCCAAGCGCCATGCTCTTTGAGCTGGCTTCGATACCAGTTCAGCATATGATGGTCCAGAATAAATCCGGCGGCCCGTCAGCAACTCGCGGCGATAACTTCCGAACCTATGGATGATCAGCAACCGTAGAGTAATATCAGTCACGGCCCGGCGGACGGGCCAGTGTTTGACATCCGTGCCGGACAGGAATATTGTGCCCGCTTTAAGACTCCTGGTCCAACAGTTAAAGAGAGTTCCTCGCCAGAGCATTCTCACCAAACGGTATTACAAGGCAGCAGCGGCGACCGCACCGCCGCAATAGATTAAGCGATGGATGAGCACGGCACATTCGATAAGCAAGGGATGGAGAGCAAGGCAACGCTCGATTCGAGCGCGGGCGTGCCGACGATTGATGCGAGCCAGCCAGCCTTCGCCTCGCCTGAAACGCAAAATACAGACATCCTTTCGCGGCTCGCACTCTTTTACGAGCTGCCTTTGAAATTCGCTGAAGTGGAGCGGATAGACAATCTCATGCAGTTGATTGTCGAGGGAGCCATCGGCTTGATTCCGTGCGCGCGGCGCGGCGCGCTGTTGATTAAAGATCGCCGGATGGGGAAGCTCATCTTAAAGGCGCATGTCCCGGTGGGCAATCCGGCTGTCAGCCTGACGCTGGCTGAGCAGTCCATGGAACGGCGTTGCGCTTTTATCTGGCCCGCGACTGCTCCCGCACAGCCACAGCCGCAGCAAGACGATATCTTCCACCCCAAAAGGGCCTTGCCGCCGAGCGTTGTGGAGTATCAGATAGAGTCTGCGATGTACGCGCCGCTGCTCTGGAAAAACGAGACGCTCGGAGTCCTCTGCGTGGACAACTGCGAGCAGGGCAGCTCATTTAGTATAGACGACCTCAGACTCTTGCAGGCCGTCGGGCATCATGCTGCGCTGGCTGTCGCTAATCTTCAATTACAAGATGACTGGCGTCATCAGGCCGAGATCCAGAACAATATCCTCAAGCTGATTCCTCCGCAGATTGTCGAGCGGCTCAAGCATCAGCGCGGACGAATCCGGCTCGGCGGCGAGTTTCACGAGGCGACCATTTTGATCTCGGACATACGCGGCTTTACAAACCTTTCCACCACGATGAGCCCGGATGAAGTAACAGAGATGCTCGAAGACTATTTTGGCCGCCTCGTCCCGCTCGTCTTTAAGTATCATGGCACGATAGATAAGTTTGTGGGCGATGCTATCCTGGCGGTCTTCGGCAGCCCGACGACAGATGACCAGCAGCAGCTACACGGGGTCATGACGGCGATGGAAATGCAGTCGGCCATGAGAGAGGTCAACGCGCAGCGCGCATCGGAAGGCAAGCGGACGGGCGAGCTGGGCATCGGTCTGCATTTCGGCGAGGTCGTCCACGGGTTTATCGGCACGCCTCAAAGGATGGAATACACTGTCATCGGGGATACGGTCAATCGCGCCTCGCGCTACTGTGACGGAGCGCGAGGCGGCGAGATTTTAATCAGCCCGGATATGTACCAGTGGGTCTGGAAATTCGTCGAGGTCGAAGCCACCAGCTTTGATACCAAGCATGAAGGAAGATTTGCAGCCTATCGCGTCAAACGCATCAAGTAACGCGCACCCGCCAAGCAGCTCAAATTCATCAAATAACTGACGGGCATCGAAGAGGCTGGTCCACTGCGGCCCGCCTAAGCTATTGCAGTTCGAGCATCCGGCGGCACAGTTCAAGGGCCTCTTCAGCCTGCGGGTGTCCGAGCGATTGGGCCTCTTCAAAACAGGCCAGCGCCTCGGTCCTGTCTCCGGCTTTGCTCAGGACCAATCCCTTGTAATACCAGGCCACAGCATGTTGCGGTTGCAGCTCTAAGGCGCGGTCGTAACAGGCTATGGCTTCATCCCGACGGCCCAGCTCTTCGAGCGTAAAACCCTTGTGATACCAGGCTTCGGCATCATGCGGGTTGAGCCTCAGAGAGCGGCTAAAGGCTGAGACGGCCTGCTCGTTCTGTTTGAGTCGCTCAAGCGCCAGAGCCTTTTGATACCAGACGGCAGCCTCGCGCGGCTTGGTCTGGAGAATGCGATCATAACAGGCGACGGCCTCCGCGTAGCGTTGCATCTCGACCAGGAGATCGCCCTTGTATGTGAGGGCGTTGGCAAAGCCCGGATTGGTCTCGATGGCGCGCTCTGCGCAGGCCAGGGCCTCCGCTTCGCGTCCAAGCTTTGAGAGCGCGGAGGCTTTGTTGAACCATGCCTCCGCATCCTGCGGCGTGAGCTTGATGGCGCTCTCAAAGCAGGCGAGCGCCTCTTCATGCTCTCCGGATTCGAGGAGGATAGCGCCCTTGCATCTCCAGGCGCGGCCATGCTGCGCGTTGAGCTTGATGGCGTGCTCAAAGCAGATGAGCGCATCTTCCGTGCGACCTAGGTCTTGAAGCGTGAGACCCTTGTTGACCCAGGTATCCACATCGCGCGGGTAGAGCCTGAGCATCTGTCTGAGAGTCGTCAGCGCCTCCTCGTGGCGACGCATCTCGCGCAAGGCCCAGGCCTTTTTGAACAAAGCTTTATCGAGGCGCTGGTCCAATTCATAGGCCCGCTCAAAGTTGGCAACGGCCACAGTCCAGCGTCCCGCTCCGCTGGCCGCGACACCCTCCTGATACATAGCTTCCGCCTCTTTGATTGACTGTGCGGGCATGGCGGCTATCTTCTGCTTGCACCATGTCAGCCACTCGGCAGTGCCCTCAACCTTCTGGCGCTGCGCTTCTTCAAAGCAGCCCAGGGCTTCACGAAAGCGTTCCGTGTCGGCCAGCCTGCACCCCTGCGCATACCAGACATTGCCGTTTAGCGGGTTGAGTTCAAAGACGCGCTCATAACAGGCGATGGCCTCCTCGTGGCGGCCCATCTCGCCGAGCGTCCAGCCTTTATAGTTCCAGGCCGCTTCGTATCTCGGATTGATTTCGAGCGCACGTCCGAGACAGAGCAGTGCTTCTTCGCGCCGACCCGCTTTCTGTAACGCGCGTCCCTTGTTATACCAGCCTTCGGCATCATGCGGGCAGCATCTGACAAAACAGGTCAGGGCCGTGACCGCCTTCTCAGGCTCTTCGAGGCTGATGTGCGCCAGTCCTATGTTGTACCAGGCGTTATCATTGGTCTGGTCCAGCTTGAGCGCGCGTTCAAAGCAACTGATAGCATCACGCCAGCTCGCGGCGTTGTAGAAATCCAGACCCTTCTTAAACCAATCATTCGCCACCTGACGGTCAACCATAGAGACTGCCTGGCCGAGTTGATGTTGAGACCAGGAAATCCATTCCGCCGCCTGCGCATCGCCCAGACGCTCTGCTTCCCTAAAGCATCCGAGCGCCTCGGACCAGCGCCCGCAATCGCCTAGCTTGCACCCCTGCGCGTACCAGACATCGCGGTTGAGCGGGTTGATCTCAAGAACGCGGTCATAAGCGGCGACAGACTCTTCGTTGCGGCCCAGTTTGCCGAGTGACCAGCCCTTGTTATGCCAGGCCTTCTCGTAGCGCGGGTTGATGGCTATGGCGCGCTCGAAACAGGCCAGGGCCTCCTGGAAACGCTCCAGCTCGGTCAGGACCCAGCCCTTGTTGTGCCAGGCCTTCTCATATTTCGGGTCGAGCCTGAGAGCCTGGTCATAACTGGCGAGAGCGTCATCCCACCTCTGCATCTCGCCGTATTTGACGCCCTGGTCATACCACTGGTCGGCCCCCTGGCCGCTCGTCATTGATGCCATAATTATTTACCTCACAATTTTCAGCTCGCTTACACTTTCCAGAGCCGCACGGTCTTGTCCCAACTTCCGCTCGCGACCCGTTCTCCGTCGGGCGAGAAGGCGACGGCTGAGACGACATCCTTGCAATCGCCGAGCGTGCGCATGAGGCCGGAACGCAGATTCCAGAGCCGCACGCTTTTATCCTCGCTCCCGCTGGCGACCCATTCTCCGTCAGGCGAAAAGGCTACGGAAGAAATCCAACCATCACACTCGCCCAAAATCTTCTGCCCCGCATGGTCCAGATTCCAGAGCCTCACGGTCTTGTCCAGGCTTCCGGCAGCCAGACTCCGGCCATCAGGCGAGAAGGCCACAGAGCGTATGTTGCTCTCACACTTGCCAATCTCCCTGACTTGCCCTGCCTGCGAATCCCACAACTGAATTGTGTCCGCGCTGGTCCAGGCCAGGCTCTCGCCGTTCGGGGCGAAGACCAGCGACCAGACTCGACCCTCCCCGCGCCCGAGCGTCTGCACACTGCCCGTCTCTATCTCCCAGAGCTGGACCAGCCCTTCGTCAGTTCCGGCGGCGACGGTTTTGCCGTCTGGCGAATAGGCGACGACGCTCACGGGGCTGGCACAACTGGCTAAAATGTACATCCGCTCCAACTGAATAATCCAGATGCGCACGGCGCGGTCGTTGCTCCCCGAAACGAGACTCCGGCCATCGGGCGAGAAGGCCACAGAAGAGACATAGGAAAACCCCGAAGCGCCCTCTCCACACTTTCCGAGCAGCCGCATCTGGCCCGTCTGCACATCCCAGAGCCGCACTGCATTATCATTACTCCCCGAAGCGATGCTCGTCCCATGCGACGAAAAAGCCACTGCGCGCACCTGCTTTTCACACTTTCCGAGGATGCCGTATTTGACGGACTGGACCGGCGAAGGCATCGTCATGACCTGGTCCTGCTGCTGGCCTTCCTTGCCTGGCAGCTCGCGCACCGTCGGCGGGAGCACGCTCGGTTTAGAAACACGATGCGCGACAGCAGCCCCTTTAGCATCCTCTTCGTGTAGCGCCGAGCGCATTTCGGCGGCGCTATTAAAACGCTCCCCGCGCTTGAGCGCCAGGGCGCGCGTCAGGGCTTCCGAAACCTTCTGCCCGACGCGCCGGTTCAGCTCGTTGACGGGCCGCAGCGGGTCTTCTTGCCCGGACCAGATTGCCAGCGCGCGCTCCGTCGCATTGACCGCAGGCTTGCCCGCGAGCAGTTGATAGAGCGTCGCTCCGAGCGAGAAGAGGTCGCTTCTGTGGTCCGATTCCTGTCGGCAGGCCAGCTCAAATTCCTGCGCATTAGCGGCGGCCAGAGGACTTTTCCTCCACCTCGCATCAACGGGCAGGATTTGTTCCAGCGGCGCGTAACCGAGGGTATAGCCGGGCGCGTGCTCATGTTTGTCGAGGGCGGACATCTGTCCTGTGGCCCCGAATGATAATCCGAAATCGAGCAGGATAATCTCGCCGCGCGGCGTCAGCTTGAGATTCGAGGGCTTGATGTCACGATGAAGGATCGGGTATTCGTGCAGGTATTCGAGCGCGTCGAGCAGGTCGTCTGCCCAGCGCAGCACGTCCTCCGGCTCGAAGGGTCCGCCGCGACGCAGCAGTTGGTCTTCGAGGTCGCTCCCGGGAATCAGCTCCATGACGAGAAACTGCCCGTCCTTCTGAGAAAAGTGGTCCATTACTTTGGGGAGCGCGGCGTGGCGCAGGTTTGCCAGCAGGCTCGCCTCTCGCCGGAAAGCACGGCGCTGCGATTCCGTCTCGGCGATGGTCTCCTTCAAGGCGACGGCGCATTTGAGCCGCTGGTCCAGCGCCTCGTAGACGTTGCCCATCCCTCCCTTGCCGAGGTGTCTGATGATTTGATAACGATCCTGAAGAACGGTGTCGGGAGCAAGCATCTGCTCTAGCCTTTAACGAGCTTGAAAGTTATCGGAGCGAAGCCTGACGCGGAAGCGAGGTCGGTGCGTTTTCAGCAGGCGCAGCTTGGAGGTCAGATATTACTACTGTCTTCAATCAAGTCAAGAAAAAAGCCGGACCCGAAGGCGACGGCCCGCGAAACAGGGCGCGGCGCGCTCCGCTCGTCAGTTTGTGACGGGAATTTATTGACTAAAAAACGGAGCTGGCTATAATTCTCTGCCATCCCGCCGGAGAATGCGCAGGCGCTGCCTAGAGTCAGACTCCTCGTACTTACCTCAGATTCCGGCAGGACCAGCGTGGACGTGCGCCGCCAGCTCATACGCTTGACAAGCTCGCATCGCGAAATTCGATTCGCTCATATTTGCCCGGCTGTCAACAAACACACGTTGCCTTATCGTCGGCAGGCGCTGAACGTCATTTGAATTCGCAAGTTTTCGCCATCAATCCGGTCCTCTCTCTCAGCTTTTCGCGCTGCGGGCCGGAAGCTAGAGCCGCAAGGAGTTTTCCATGAGATTAATTCAGGAAGGGCAGGTTATTCGCGGGACTTATGAGGTCGAGCGCTTTCTGGGAGAAGGAGCCTTCGCGGAGGTCTACCGCGTCAAGCATCGCTTTCTCGGACGACAGGCGATGAAGGTCTTCAAAACGGTCGGCACGATTCAGGAGACAGAGCAGGCGCTGGAAGAAGCCATCATGCTCTCGCAGATCGGCCACCCGAATATCGTGCGCGTCTTCGATGCCAACATTACAGAGACATCAAACGGGAGCTGCGGCTTCTTTACGATGGAGTACGTCGCCGGAGGCAGCCTGGAACAGTTCTGGCGCTCTCACGGCGACCAGTTCGTGCCGGTCGAAACGGCTGTCGAGATTATGCGGCAGGTCTGCCGCGGGATGGAGGTCGCGCATAAAGAGAAGCCGCCGATTATCCATCGTGATATAAAGCCGCAGAATATTCTGGTCGGCTATGATGTCAACGGGCTGCGCGCACGCGTCAGCGATTTCGGTCTCGCCAAGCGCGTCAACCCCTTGACGTGGGCCGCCAGCGCGCGCGGGACGCGCTGCTTTAAAGCTCCGGAGACGTTTCGCAATCCGCTGCATGATTCCTGCGCCGGAGATGTCTGGGCGCTCGGCCTGACGCTCTACCTGCTCATCACGGACCAGTTGCCTTATTCGGGAGCAGACCTCGACGCCGTTGACCTGAAAAGCTTCGAGCGGCCCATGATGCCCGCCAGTTATCTGAATATTCAGGTTAATCCGGCGCTGGACCAGATTCTTTTCCGCGCGCTCGCCGTCAAGCGTGATGACCGCTACCAGAATGCCGCAGAGCTGCTCGAAGAGCTGGTCAACTGGAGGCCGGATGCAGCGGTCCCGATCAAACCGCCGAAGAGCGCCATGTCATCCGAGGCGGCCAAGAGCGTCTTTGGCGAACAGCACACCCCGGCCAACGAGAAGAAGGCCAGAGAGATGGCGGCCCAGGCCGTCAAGCTCTCGCGCCAGACGGGAAGATTGATGGAAGCCGCAGACTTGATGGAAGAGGCTTTTAACAGGTGGCCGGAGCTACGCGAACAGTATGAATATCAGCTCAAGCTGTGGCGGCGCGGAATCGTCCAGTAAAGCATGTGGAGGAAATAACCTATGACCCGGAGCGAAAGCCCGTCCACATCCCCGCGCGCTTCAAAAATCGGCGACCTGCTCGCGGGCGTGCGCCAGCGTGTCTACGCCAGAGAGTTTCGCATCAATCCGCCCGTCTGGTCGTCTGACCTCTTGAGCGTCGTCGAAAAATTGGCCCAGTCCGTCGCGCAGCCGGTGACAGAAAAGCCCGCTCACGATGACGGCGCGAAGCCTGAGCCGCCGGACCAGAAAGAGCTGATGAATTTTCTGGCGGACCTCGGCACGGGCCTCTGGCGCTTGCGACAAAAGATGGTCCAGCCCGGAACCGACGAGCCGCTCGAAGAGATGCGCCGCCCGTACAGGCATCTGGCATCCACCTGGGACGTGCTCGCAGAAGAGGGGATACAGATTCTGGACCACACGGACGAGGTCGTGCCCGAAGGCGGCATCTACGCTCTGAAGGCCATCGCCTACCAGCCGATGTCTCATTTGACGCGCGAGCAGGTAATCGAAACCATCAAGCCGACGATCTATTACAAGGAGCAGATGATCCAGATGGGAGAGGTCATTATCGGAACGCCGGAGGCCAGCGCCCCCTGATGCTGTCTCAGCCAAGCCTCGCGCGAAATCTAAAAGCCAGAGGTCTTTATACATGTCTGAAAGCCAGTCTCTAGCCACACTCGACACCTGGCTTGAGCCTCTTCTTGAAGTGGCCGGGCCCGATCTCTATCGCAACAACGCCTTTCGCATTATCGGCGTGCCCGTCACCGCCACGGACCGCGAGATTAGAAGACAGCTTGACAAGATCGAGATGACGAAGAAGCTCGGCGGCAACGCTCCGCAGGGTCTCGGCCCGCTCCCGCTTGAGCCCGCGCCCGAAGACGACGCGATACGCGAAGCCATGCAGTTGCTGCGTGACCCGGAGCATCGCCTGATAGACGAGTTCTTCTGGTTCTGGACCAGCAAGGAGACGCCTGGCAACGGGGCGCTCGAAGCCCTCGCGCAGAAAGATGTCAGGACCGCCGTCGAACGCTGGACCACTCAGGCCAACCAGCACAGGGACGGCGGGATGGCTGTTCATAACCTGGCTATCGTCTCTCACCTGATGGCGCTCGACATGGAACGCGCGGCCCTCAAGGGCACGCTCTCAAGCGAACAGCAGGAGCAAAGGAATCGTTACTGGCGAGAGGCGCTTGAGCGTTGGGGGGATGTGCTGGACCACGAAGGCATCTGGCTGTTGCTGGCAAAGCGTGTGCGCGAATTGGACGACCCGCGTTTGACCACAGCCGTCGCGCGGCTGCTGCGCACGACGCTCCCGCTCGCCCTGCTCTCGATCAACGCTCAACTGGCGCGCCAGGCTGCCGAGCGCGGACAGGAGCAGGAGGCCAAAAGGCATTTGCAGCTGATAGAGCAGTCAGGGTTTGACCAGCCGTCCATTGATGAGGCGCTGCGCCGCGCCGCCATACCGCTCAGAGAGCGGCTCAAGAGTCTGTGCCAGAGCGCCGAAGCGTCTGTCGCGGAAGTGCCCGAGCGCGGAGTTGAAGCGGCCAGCCGTCTTCTGGATGAAGCCAGCCCGCTGGTCCAGGCGCTGGACCAGTTGCTGCCCTCCGGCAACACCCTGCGCGATGACGCGAGCGACGAACTGGCTCTCACGGCCCTGCAATGCGGGATTAACTACGGCAACAAGACGGAAGAATGGAAAGCCCCGCAGGAGATTTTTCTGCGGCTGCGCCCCCTCGCCGTCAGCACTTCGGTCCAGCAGCGTGTGGATTTCAATCTCAATATCGCCAAGACCAATATCGAAGATTTGGTTTACGTCAAGTGCTGGTTCTGCAATGACCAGGAGATGGAGTCGGACGCGGCGGCCATCGTCAAGATGTACGGCAACGTGCAGCGCACATGGATCGGTTCGGGAACGCGCGTGACCTGGGAATCGCTGACGCTGAAAGTTCCCAGATGTCCGAGGTGTAAGGGTGTGCATGACAGGACCAGTAATTTAGAGATGACGGGAGGGTGTCTGGGCGGCGTGGTCGGGCTGATTATCTGCGCCTTCATCTTTCTTTACATAGGAGTTTTCTGGGAGGCGCTCGCCTGGCCCACCATCCTCGGCAGTCTCTTTGTGCTCATCAGTCTGGCGGGGATAGGCTTTAGCATCGCTTCGAGTATGGCGACCATCTCTTCGCCGAAGGGCATCGAGGGGGAAACGCATAAGAATCAATTCATCACGATCAAGGAGAGACTGGCGCAGGGTTGGAAGATAGGAGAAAAGCCCAGTTGACGTTTGGTCCGGTGGGGCAGGAAAGCGCGCGAGGGGTTTTGAGATTTTTCAAGGAGACAAACGGTCATGACCAGAACAACGGTTGATTTCGGCATTGATTTGGGAACGACGAACAGCACTATCGGGCAACTGATGGGAACGGAGGTCGCCGTCATCAAAAACAACGAAGGTGTCGAATACACACCTTCGGCAGTTTACATGGACAAAAACGGCGCGCTCATCGTTGGTCGTCGCGCCAAAGAACGGCTCGAAAGTGACCCGGCGAATGCCATCGCCGAGTTTAAGCTGCAAATGGGCACGAGAGACGAAAAGGTCTTTGAGAGAAACGGGCGGCGTATGAGACCCGAAGAACTCTCCGCCGAAGTGCTCAAGTCGCTCAAGGCCGATGTCAGGCAAAGGACCGGAGAGGATGTCCAGGCGGCTGTCATCACCGTGCCCGCCGCCTTCGAGCTGCCGCAGTGCGAGGCGACCAACAAGGCCGCGCAGCTCGCGGGCATAGCCTTTAGCCCGCTCCTCCAAGAACCCGTCGCCGCCGCGCTCGCTTACGGTTTCCAGAGCGAGAGCGATAAGGTCTTCTGGCTGGTCTTCGACCTCGGCGGCGGCACATTCGATGCCGCGGTCATACAGGTCCGCGACGGCGCGATTCAGGTCGTCAACCACGGCGGCGACAACCTGCTCGGAGGCAAGCTGATTGACTGGGCCATCGTGGACAACCTGCTTATCCCCGCGGTCACGAGCCAGTTTCGACTGACCGATTTCAGACGCGGCAACCCGAAGTGGATACGCCCTATCGCCAAGCTCAAACTCGCCGCCGAGCAGGCCAAGATTAGAGTCTCGCGCGACGAGTCGGCGGAAATCATCACCGAATTTCAGGACGACCGGGGCGAGACCGTGACCTTTGAATACGACCTCCAGAGACGAGACGTAGAGCGCATGGCAGAGCCTTATATCTTGCGCGCCATCAATATCTGCCGCAAGGTGCTGACCGAAAGACGACTCGGCACAAGCAACGTCGAAAAGGTCCTCCTCGTCGGCGGCCCGACCCTCATGCCTTATCTCAGAGAGAGACTCGCGGACCGCAACGATGGGCTTGGCATCACGCTGGAGTTCAGCGTTGACCCGCTGACGGTGGTGGCACGAGGCGCGGCCATCTTCGCCGGCACGCAGCGCGATGAGAGGGTCACGCACATGCCCGTCGGGGCAGGGCAGTTTGCGCTTGAGCTTGAGTATAAACCTGTCGAAGCCGATACGGACCCGCTCGTCGGGGGGCGCGTCGTTCCGCCAGACGGCCAGACGCTCTCCGGCTACACGATTGAATTTATCAACAGCGGCTCGCGCCCGACCTGGCGCAGCGGCAAGATTAGCCTTGCCGCCAACGGCTCTTTCATCACGAACCTGTGGGCCGAAAAGGGGAAACAGAATACTTTCCAGATAGAGCTGCTGGATGCGATGGGAACAAAGTGCGAGGTCGTGCCTGACAGCATGGCTTACACGGTCGGAAATCCCGTTGATATGCCGCTCACGCACTCTATCGGCGTCGCGCTGGCGAATAACGATGTACAGGTCTTCTTTGAAAAGGGCACGGTCTTGCCGGCGCGCAAACGCATCGTCCAGAGACAGGCTTTTCAACTGATGCACGGCGGCAACGGCGGTGCCATCAAGATTCCCATCGTCGAAGGAGAGAACAAGAAGGCGGACCTCAACTCGCTCATCGGAAATCTCGAAATCCTCTCCTCGCAGGTCCAGCGCGATGTCCCCGCCGGCAGCGAGATCGAAGTCACCATAGAGATTGACCGCTCGCGCCTCGTCAAAACCAAAGCCTATATCCCCGTCCTCGACGCCGAGTTCGAGAAAGTCCTGAACATGGATAAGCCTGACATTAATGTTGAAGAGATGCGGCGTCAGGTGGTGGAAGAGAAGGCTCGTCTGGCGGAGGTGCGCGAGAAGGTCCAGCAGAACGGCGGTGATAATAAAGCACAGCCGATTCTGGCCCGGATTGAAGATGAACAGATGATGCAGGCCGTCGAGAACTCTCTGGATGCCTCGCAGGTCGAGCAGAGCGCCATGACGGAATGCCAGAAATCTCTACGCGATTTGAAGGCCGCGATAGACGAGCTGGAAGATGCTCTGGAAGTTCCCAACCTGATTGCCGAAGCGCGTCAGACCATAGAGTACACCGAGAGAATCATCAACTCTTACGGCAAGGCCGAAGACCTGCGCATGTTCAGCGCGCTGCAACGCGAGCTGAAGGCCGCGATTGACGCGCGACCTCCCAACGCGGACGAGCTGCGCCGCAAGATAGAGCAGATGAACACCTTGAAGTATAGAGTGGTCACGGCTCAGCCTAGCTGGTGGGTGGACTATCTCATCTACCTCGAAGAATATCTCCCTGAGATGACGGACCAGATGCGCGCCAACCAGTTAATCGCGCAGGGCAAGCGGGCCATCAACAACAACGATCTGGAAGGACTCAAATCCACTTGCCGATTGCTCCTCCAACTGCTTCCGCCCGAACAGCAGGAGCAGGCCAGGGGCTACGGCGGGACGACGGAAAAACATAGATGAGCGGGCTAAATCATGGTCACTGTCGAACACAAATTGAACGGGCGCGTACAGACGGACAACAATTCTCCGACTGATGCGACCAGACACATCTCAAGCCTGCTGGTCCAGCTCTCGCTCGCCAGGGCTACGGAGCTGGCGCGCGCAGGGCGGTACACTGAGGCGGAGAGATTGCTTGTCGAGATGACGCGCGGCGAGGCAGCCGTGACTCCTCACGTGCTGGACCTCCTCGCGCGCATTCGCGCCCAGCAGGGCAGACTCATGGAGGCCGAGGCCTTCTGGACCAAAGCCGCACAGCTCGACCCTGCGAATGAGGACTATCAAAACGGGCTGCGGCGGATAGCCGTCATGCAGCGCCGCCCGGCCTGGCTCTCTCCCTTGCTCTCGCTCGCGCTCCTGCTGCTGGTCCTGGCGGGCTTTCTCGCCAGCGCGTTCCTCTTCAAAAAGTACATCGGCACGACGGGCGCAGCCTCCGGGCCGGAAGCCTCCGCGACGCCCCTTCCTCAGAAAGAGACCGGACCGCAAAAAGAGACTGGACCACAACGGGTCGAGGCAAGAGCGCCCGAAGGCAAGCCGCCTCAGCTAGACATCAACGTACCCGGAATTTCTCAGAAGATGGAAGCAGGAGAAGCCGTCTTGACCTTTGATGCGGGTCTCTTCGCGGGCGGCGCTTCCTTTAGGCCCGAAGCCCGTCGGCTGCTCGACGCGCTGGGCCGACAGCTTCGCTCTTATGATAAGCAAGTCGTGGTCGAGGTGAGAGGCCACACGGACAACGTGCCTGTTCCGGCTGGGAACGCTTACAAAGACAACTCGGCTCTCGCACTGAGGCGTGCGGTCGCTGTCATAGAGCATCTGCGAGCCGGGGCGAATCTTCCGGCTGAGATGTTCCGCGCCGCGAGTCTGGGAGAATCGCTCGCGCCATATCCGAATGATTCGCGTGAAAATCGCGCGCGCAATCAGACAGTAGTCTTCCGCATTTCGGGTCTCAAAAAATAACGCGGGGGCACTTTTGAGGAGAATCAAAATTCATCCATCGGTCCAACTCGCATGGGGCATCGCCAACGCCGAAGCCAATAATGCCGGCAGCAAAAAAATCGAGCCGGTCCATTTTCTGCTGGCCGCGCTCAAGATTATCGACGACGCCTATCATCAAGATGCCGTGGCGATGCAATTCCCGCAGAAGATGCTGGGCGAGATTGCTGAGGTCGCGGCGGAATGCCGTCGGGTGCTCAAGATTACGGACGAGGAGATTACTGCTGCGCGTCGTGGTCTGACCAATGCTTTGCGCGAGCGTGCGGATTTGAAGACGGGGCGCTTTCGTATGCTGCATCGCTCGGAAGAATCTCGCGCGCTCTTTCAAAAGGGGGCCGAGCAGGCCGAGCAGGCTGGCTTGAAACAGCTCACGCTGACTTACTTGCTCAACGAGATTTGGGAAAGTCTGCCGCCGGAGATTAAATCTTTTTTTAAGGAAGACCGGACCGGGAGCGAGCGCAAGCAGGCGCTCAGTGCGGCTTTAATCGGGACGGCGACCGAGGAGAGCGACGGCGAGATTGAAACCTTCTTCCCATCCTTCAACGAATCTTCAAAGACACCTTTGCTCGATGAGATCGGACGCGACCTGACCGCCCTCGCTCTCAAGGGCCGGCTAACGCAAACGGTCGGACGGCGCACGGAGATGACCATGCTGGCGCGCTATCTTCAGCGGACCTCCAAGCGTAACGTTATCCTGATTGGCGACGCGGGCGTGGGGAAAACCGCTGTGGTCGAAGGACTGGCCCAGAGAATCATCAAAGAGGATGCGCCCGATTTTCTCAGGGCTTTGCGTATCGTGCAGATTAACGTCGCAGACTTGGTGGCCGGGACCAAGTATCGGGGCGAGATGGAAGAGCGGCTTCAGGCGATTATCGCGGAGACGGTCGCCAACCCGAACATCGTGCTCTTTTTAGATGAGATACATCTGGTCGTCAAAGCCGGTGCAGCCGGTGAAGGGGCCATGGATATTGCTGGCATCCTCAAGCCCGCGCTGGCGCGCGACGATTTTCGCTGCATCGGCGCGACCACGACCGACGAGTTCGAGCGTTATCTGAAAGCGGACTCGGCCCTCATGCGCCGCTTTCAGGTCCTGCGCGTCGGAGAGCCTTCGGAGGAGGAAGCGCTGACGATCTGCCGCGAGTGGGCGCGCAGGATTGAAAGCATTCAACAGGTCGTCTTTGAAGAAGATGCCCTCGCCGCCGCCGTCAGCCTCTCGGCCAGGCTCATCCGCCAGCGCTCGCTGCCGGACAAGGCGATTGATCTGCTGGAGAATGCCGCAGCCTTTGTCAAGGTTTCCTCCCTCTCGTTTAGCGGCTCGGACTACTCCAAAGAGCTGCCGCATATCCATCGCAGGCAGATTGAAGAGGTGCTCGAAGAGCAGTATGGCATTTCCGTGAGCGCCGCCAGGGCTTTGGATGTCTCTCGTGTAGAGACAACCTTGCGCGCGCAGCTTCTGGGCCAGGACGAGGCTATCGAAGCACTCTCCGAATCTCTCGCCGCGCTCGAAGCCAGACCGGAGAGCGCGGCACGCCCCCTGGGTGTGCTGATGTTTATTGGACCAACCGGGGTGGGGAAGACTTTTGCCGCCGAGACAATCGGACGCGCGCTCTTTGGCGAAGACGAGCGCAGCATCGGTCGCTTTAATATGAGCGAGTATAAAGAGCGTCACGAGCTGGCGCGCCTCATCGGTGCGCCGCCGGGCTTCGTCGGCCACGAATATCAGGGCGCGCTCTTTCGCTTTGTCGAAGGCAATCCGCAGGGCCTCATCCTACTCGACGAGATGGAAAAGGCGCACGCAGAGATACAGGACTACTTCCTACAGATTTTTGATAAGGGCGAGGCGAGGGATTCGCGCGGACGGCTGGTGGATTTTCGCCGTCACGTTTTTATCATGACCTGCAACGAGGGACTGGACCAGCAGTCTGAGATAGGCTTTCGCGCCGCCGCCGAAAAGAAGAGGCCGGAGACCCACGCGAAGCAGGCCGCGGCGCAACTGCTCAAGCATTTCCGGCAGGAATTCATCGCGCGTCTTGACCGCCTGATAGTCTTTCGCGCGCTCTCGACGGAAGACTATGGAAAGCTCTTTGAGCGCCAGATTGCGAACCTCAGCCGTGAGGTCGAGCAGCGTTATCAAACCAGAATCGAGACGAGCGAAGACGTGCGCAGGCAAATGTGCGAGCTTTACGCGGACCGCAGCGACGGCGCGCGAGGCTTTCTCAGGCTCTTCGAGCGCACGCTGGCCGCGCCTCTCTTCGGTTATCTGGATGATGGTCCAAAAACGCAGGTCGTGAGAATTGCCTGGGACGGGGATGCTGCGGCTTTCTCCTCAAACGAAGAGGAAGCCCGCGAGAAACCTCTTCAAAGTTGATCTTCAAAAGCTCTGAAAGGAGTTCTTTATGGCTGAAACCACATCATACAGATGGGATGAGCTAGGGAAAGGGACAATCGTCGCCTGGGTCTTCTTCTTCATCCTCGCTCTAGTCGTCGCCTACTTTACGGCCACTTACGGCAGAGAGCAGCAGGATAGCAGGGCCTACAGATATGGCTATCCTTCAAACAACTCGAATAGATATACCTATAACAGCAACGCCAACTACTCCCCCTCGCCCACGCCGAGAAGATACGGAAACATCTCAAACGTCAATACGGGTCCGCGCAGATAGCTTCCATCGCGGAAACTTTTTCTTTGTCAGGAGACTCGAAGCAAACATCAGAGAAAACTCGACACAGCTCTCTCGCGCCGCTTCAATGTCGCAAAGAGCTGTTTGAGGTCTTTGATGTTTGCTTCGAGGTCTCTCTGATGTCTGGCCGAAAGTTAATTGACTCGAACGATAAAGGTGACGCTGCCGGAGGTCTGAGCGGGAATCGTGCCGGAGAAAAACCAGCGCACAAACTTGACGTTCGTATCGTAAGAGCCTGTCGGCTGATAGGACCAGGATGGGTCGTTATCGGGCGGCGGCAGCGGCGGCAGGGTCGGGTCCGGGTTCGGCAAGCTGACGTTAGTGTAGCGCAAGGTCACGGGCGTAGTGATTCCAGCGCCCAGCGTGTAGTTAGCGGAGTTGACCTTGAAAATCGTGTTGGCCGGAATGATGTCGCGGATGTATAGATTGACCGCGCCCGTGCCGCCCGAATTGCTGAAGTTGATGGTGTAGGTAATCTCCGTGTTCGGTTGAACATAGGTCGTATCGGCGGCGTAGGATTTGACCAGCTCGACATTCGGCGGGAACTGTACGACTGTGCTCGCGGTGGCAGGGGTGTTGTCGTTCGGGTCGGAGGTCGTGTCAACCTGCGCATAACCAAGATGAGCTATGGCCTGGTTGGTGTAAGTGCCCTGCGTGTTAGGCAGCGTGACTCTATAGGTGAGGTCTCTGGTCTGGCCCGCAGGGACAACGAAACTGCCGTCCCAGGTCAGCGTAGAGCCTGAGGCGAGCGGGTCTGCGATGGCCGCGCCGTTGAAGGCGGAAGAGCCTGCCGTGTATGTTGCGCCTGTCGGCAAGACATCCACAAAATCATTGACGGTCATATTATATGTGCCGCCGTTTGTCAGGCGCAGCGTGTAGGTCACCGTGCCGCCTGCGGAGAGCTTCGCGGCGCTCGCGGTCTTGCCGAGCGTGAGCGGCGGAGGCAGCGCCGTGATGGTAATCGAGTTGATGCCCGTTCCGAAATCTGCGTTGTAGTGATAACTGCTGCCGGAAAAATCCAGTATCAAAGTGGTCGCGGTGGTCGTGCCGGTTGATAAGACCTTAACGGTATAAGTCGTGATAACCGTGCCGCCGACCTTGCCGCCAGAATAATTTACTGGACCGATACAACTGCGATAATTCGCGCTCGCAGGATTATTGTCCCAGCCGCAGCCGTCCGCATAAAACTTATTGTTGGTCGCTCCCGTGGGCGCCGTGTACGTCGTAGAGATGGACTGGACCTGAAAGATAATGTTCGAGAGGCTGAGGAAGGATTCGAGCTGCTCGTAGCCCTGTGTGGCCGTCGCCGCGTTGACCGTGTATTGAACCGTCTGGCCGACGTAGACTGTGGTTGGACCAGTAATGGAGTTTACCGAATTGCGCCCCTGCGAGATGATGTGCTCGACGTAAAGCTCGCGCGGTGTAGGCGTGCTGACAGTCGCCGCATTATCGCCCGAGGCCGTGATGTGATAACGACGAGCCGTGTCGTAGGCAGATGTGGTGCGCGTGACGACGACCTCATAGTAAACATCCACACATGTTCCGGCTGCGAGCGACCTGACCCGCGTGATGCTAGACCCGTTGAGGTTGATGTAAGCGTTCGTGCTATCCCAGATAAAATTGCCGACCACGTTGTTGATGGCCGTGCCGCTCGTGTTGCAGACCCTCGCGCCGACCTCAAAACTGTCCGGTCCAACGCTCGGCTTATTGCTGTCAATGCCGATCACGTTCCATGTCGTCGGCGTGATGGTCAACTGCGCGTAGGCGGCCTCCAGCGCTCCGCAGAATCCAAAGAGGAGCGCCAGCAGGCAGGCTTTCAACATCAATGCCCCGGCAGCGCCTCTCAAGAGTTTGTAGATTCTGTGATGCAGCCTCATCGTAAATTTATCTGCGCTGGACCAGCGCTTTTGTCTATGGCCCGCAAGGTATGCCGGTCTTCGTTCACTTCTTCTGGTCAGGCTGGGCCTCCGTCTGTTCTTTCCCAACGCCGACCAGCCCGTTCTGCTCCGTGCCGAAGAGATTGAAGAGATTGGAGAGCTTGGAAGAGATGGTGAAATAAAACCCGCGCCGGGCCTGTCCCATCTGCCAGCCGCCGGGTTCGCCCGCGCGCGTGAAGTTGTAGCCGAGACCCAGACGCAGATCGGGAATGGCCCAGAAGCCAAGCTCCGTCCCATAGCTCGAACGCCATGTCTCGGAAGAAGGCTGGAAGAGCATGCGCGCCTCGCCCGCCATATCGAAACGCCTGCTCAAGCGATACTGCGCGCGGCCCTGTGTTAGATAAGTCAGCGTCTGGACATAGGCCAGCCCGTCCTGCCCGTTAGCATTGAGCCGCACGGCGGCGCGCCCGTAAAGCTCCAACTCTTTGGTCGCCTGGAAGTAGCCATCCGTGGCGAGCGAATCAAGGCGGTCGCTCGTCGGCGCGCGCCCCTGCCAGCCATCCTGGTCCAAAGAGCGATGCGTATAACTGAAGAGCAGCCCCGCGCGGTCCGTCTTGAGCGGGCGGATGGCGAGCGCCGCCATCGCGTCAATCGAAGACCCGCCGCGTCCTTCAAAATTTGTCCGCGCCATTTGAAAACGGGCCAGCGTGGTGATGCCTTCACTGAGACGCCCGGCAGCGCCGAGCGCCAGGACCTGTCCCAGCCCGCCGCGATGACGCAGTTCATAACGTGCGTTGGCGCGAAACTCTTCGTTAGGCTGCCAACCGAAGCCTACGGTCGCGCTGTTAAAGCTCTCGCCCTCGCCCGCCAGGTGAAAGCCGCGCTCGAATCCAAGTTCGAGCGAGAGTTGCGGCGTGACGGGCAGGCGATTCTGCAAGCCTATGACGGCAAAGCTATCGGTCCCGTTGATGCCGTTCTCCAACTGGTAGCGGCCAGTCATGGAAGAATACTTGCCGAGCCTTGATTCAACGCCGAAGGCCGTCTCGCGCCTGGAGCCGGTCGAGGCAAAACCGGTATTTGAGAAATCGCCAATCGGCATGATGGGGGCCGACGCGAGCCTCTGCGTCAGAAACAGCTTGGCCCACTGATTAACTTGATAGGTCGCGGCGAGCGTCGTCTGGTTCGGATAAGTGGGGTCGGCTTCGCCCAGGTTCTGCTCGCGTTTGACAGAAACCTCCAGCTTGTCTGTCAACTTCATTTCAGCAGAGGCGGAGACCAGATTGGATTCCGTCGAGTGCCCCGAAAGCTCGTCGTCCAGACTTCTGTGGTCGTAGCCCAGACGAAAACGCAAACGCTCGTTGACGACCTGCTCCCAGACGGCTGAAAGCGTCAGCCGCGTGTTGTCCACAAAAGGCGTGCGATTGCGCTCGCTCATCAACCCGAAGTGTAGCGTGGACGAAGAGAGCGGCTTGAAATCGAAGCCGACTTCGCCGCGCCGAGAGCCGGGCGTAACGGTCGCGCCGTAAGGATTCAGAAAGCCAGCCGTGGCGCTTGAATAACGCGCGCGCAGGACAGCCTCGTAGCGCGGGAAAGGCTGGACCAGCTCGACATGATAAGCGTTGCCGTTGTGCTCGGAGTCATTCGACTCGAAGAAGTTGCCGCTGCCCACGAGTTCGCCCTGGCTGCGCGCAAAGGCGAAACGCACAGCGCCCTTGTGCGGCAGGCTCTGTTCGCCGTCAATGCCGCCAAGCAGAAAAGAGCCTGTCTCTTCCTGCCGCTGCATGACCGCCGAAAAGCCTAGTTGGAGACCGAGACCCTCAAACCTTTTCCGCCCGCGCGCCGTGTAGACTGCGGTCGAAAGAGCGTCCGCGCGATGTTCGTAGGTCGCAACCAACTGGACCAGATTGAGGTTGTAATCAAAGGCCGAGATATAGCGCAGGAAGAAAAGCTCGCCCGTCGCGGGGTCCAGGTTGTAGTCAACCGAGCGCATCAAGGTCTCGCGCGAGATGATGATTTCAGGATTGCGGCGGTCGCGTACTTCCAGAAAAACCGTCTCCGAGCCTGGCAGGATTTCCGCATGAGACAAAGCGAGCAGCCCCGTGCCGCCTGCCGGAAAGACATCGCGCGCGAAAGCCGTATCGGGACGCGCGCCCGTCACGGTCAGAAAATCGCCCTCGGAATTTTCCAGGTGCAGCTTAACGCCCGTCAGCTTGCGCGCATAACCTGCCAGCGCGAGGCTTTCCATGTCGGCTTCAAAATCACCAAACATCGCGTAGGAGCGATTATGGTCCAGCCGCGCGTAGAGTTTTGAATTCGACTGAGCCGCCTCGTAGCGGGTTGAAGAATCGCCAAAGAGCGGGTAAGCGCGGTCCAGTGGGTCTAGCTGGAAGAGGCGGTCACGTCCGGCTGTGCGGTTAATCGGGCGCTGCGAATCATAGGTCAGCGTGAGAATATTATTGCCGCGCACGCGCCCGTTATAGAAGAAGCTAAGGCGGCTGCGATAATTGCCCTGCTCGCCGTGCAGGTTGACCTCCGGCACTGATTGGCCCACCGTCACTTCCGCCAGACCGACGAGAATAGTCGGCCTCGATTCAGGCGTGATGCGCAACCCCGCGCGTGCTTCCATCTGGCCCAGTTGCGCGTGAATCCGCGCTTCGCCGGGAGCGCCCGAGGCCACCAGCCTGATTTGCGCTTCGCCGCCGTTGAGGGTTGCGACCAACTGGCTGCGCGGCTGGTTTATCTGCTCAGCCGCAAGAGGCGACTGCGCGCCGCCGAGCGAGATGCTTGACCTGCCGGACGCAGATGAGTTTTGAGTCTCAGCGTTTTGGCGAGCAGCAGAATTTGAGGCGACCGTATCCTCCGAGACCCTGAGCAACTGGCCCATAGAAGTTTCAATCGTCACCTGGTCATCAAGAGCCGGACTGTTCCATTGATCGTAAGCGCGCACGCGCAGGATGGCCGCATCTCGCCCGTCCGCCTGAATCTCAGTCTTCTCCGAGACAAGCTCCAGCCGCCGCGCCGGGCCGCGACCCATGACCGTCAATTCTTCCGCCCGTCCGGCAGCGCCTTCAGGGCTGACGGGTGTCACGCGCACGCTGTTTGGACCAGGCCGCAGATTGATGCCGACGAAGGTATAGGTCGCCACGTTGTTTTTCTGGTCCAGCCTGCTGGAGCCTATGTTTTTATCCGAGACGGCGCGCCCATTGACCTCAAGCTTGACGGCCCAGCTCAATGCCACGCTCGCTTCAAGCTGCATCGCGGGAGCCATCACGACAGAGTTTTGAGACGGGGAGACGACGCGCACGGTGCCGGGTGCGACCGGCTCGACCATCTCGTTCGAGACAAAAGTATATGTCCCGGCAGCAGTCGGCCTGTTCTCGACGGAAGAGGCGGGCTGTGCCGTGCCTGCCTGTGAAAGCGGCTCGCTGGAATTCTTATCGGTCTTCGCTTCAATGGTCTTATTGGAATTCGGCGCGGGCAGGGAATCCGTCCGCCTGGCAATGGCATCGTCGCCCTGCGGGCCGCCGGTCGCAGCTTTGTGCTGCGAGCTTTGATTATTTGTGAGCGCGAAATTCTGTCGCAGCAGCGCGCCGCCTCCGAGCGGAGTGCGCAGCAATCTGGTCCAGCTACGGCCAGCGAGCGTGCCGTCGTCTGCCAGGGCATAACGGTCCGTCAAGCTTAAAGGATCGAGCGAGAGGACCTGCGGGCCGTCGCCGAGCGAGGGGAAGTTATAAAGCCCCTCAGAATCTGTCATCACAGATTGCCCTGAGCTTAAATAGAGCCTCACACCGGGCATGGGCTTGTCGCCGTCGTCAAACTTACCGTTGCCGTTCGCATCGAAGAAGACGCGCCCCACAATCACCTGCCGCGTGGAAAAGACCCCGGCGCCGACCATCACGGACGCACGCGCGGTCGCGGTCGCAATCCGCTCGCCGGATGGGAACGTGCCGGACCCCGCGGCTATATTCGTCTGCTCGCCTTCGCGCGCGTTAGCGCCGATGCGCACGCGATAGAGCAGACGCGCGGTCGCGCCCGCTCCAACCGTGCCGATGCGAAAGAGAAGCTCTGGTCCATTAGTTTGAGGCTCGATAACTCGTTCCGGCGTAGAGCCTGTGACCAATCGCGCAGTGCCCTGGACATAGTTAAAGGAGACGGGCAGGCGGTCCGCTATGGTGACATCGTTAACGGGCGCTGCCGAAGGGTTGTGAAGCTCTATGCGGTAGGTGACGACATCGCCTATCTCTACGCGTTGACGGTCAGCCGATTTGGAAATCTCCAGCCCGCTTTGCTCAAACATAGGAATGTTAAAAGCAAGCGCCGCCAGGTCTTCAATCCGCACGTCTTCATTGACGAGTTCAAAGCCTCCGGCGCCCGCGAGCTTCTGTCCGTCGAGCGCGCGGACGGTGAGAGCATAGAGTCCGGTATGAGTCGGGCGCGGGGTGATCTCAAGCAGCCGCGTGGCATAGCCATCCGCCGTGACCTTGATGAAATAACGAGTAGAGCTTGACTGGTCGCCGAGCTGGCCGGGGGCCAGGACAAAGTTGAAGCGGCCCTGCGAGCCTGTGATAAACGGATTGACGTTCTGCGGATTCGGGACAAAGCCGTTGCCATTGGGGATGCTCAGCGGCGTGCCGTTCTGGTCCAGCAGGACTTCGACCTGCGCGCCCGGAATCGGCGATGCGCTGCCTGCGCGCGCCGAAAAGACTATCCCGAAGGGATCAATAACGACGACGGCTTGAGTGCTCGGGGTGGGCGAGACGTTTTGTCCTGTCACGCTGACAAAGTTAGCGACGCCCGTTGCGGCGGGAGCGTTGCCGCTGAGCCGCGCTTTGAAAGAGATATTGACGACCTGTCCGGGCGCGACTTCCGCCAGCCGGACGATGACCTGCCGCGCGCTGACGTGGCCCTCATCCGCATCATCCGCATCAGAAAGATTCCTTGTTTCCAGACGCAGAGTGCCGGAGAGATACTCTATCCCCGCCGGAAGATCGTCCGTCACGAGGACGGAGCGCGCGGTGACTTCGCCGCTGTTGCGGAAAGCTATCGTGTAGGTGAAAGGGTTGCCTATGCCGACGACTGTTTGCGCGCTGCCGTTGACGAGCTTGGAGGGAGGCAGGCTGCTATCGGATGGAGAAGTCAGGCGAGGGCCAGCGCCGACCTGATTAATAATCGTTCCGTCATCCTCAGCGATCCCGTTGGTCGCATTAACGCTCGAGCGCGCGGTCAGCCGGATG
Source organism: Pyrinomonadaceae bacterium (assembly GCA_036399835.1). GTDB lineage: Bacteria > Acidobacteriota > Blastocatellia > Pyrinomonadales > Pyrinomonadaceae > DASYML01. Next base: position 41,776 of record DASWMI010000055.1, read on the forward strand.
GAGAGCCTGGAATTTGTCGCCGCATCATTCGTCTCGACGACCGCGATAACTCCCGTGCAGGAGCCTGGACCAACTCGCTTTGAGAGAGATTCGTTGAGGCGTATGAGCGCGTCCGTCTCTGTCAGAGTCCCGCTCGCGTCGTTGTCAAAGTAGAGATTGAAGAGACTGGCGGGCGAGCTGACTTCGGCGGCGGTAATCGTGTAGAGATCGAGCGTGTTGCCGGTGTTGCAGATGCGGAAGATTCTATTGATTCGCTCGTGCGCGGCGACGCTGGCGGAGGATTCCGTTTCGTCAGGCGTGACGACGAGCGTGGCGACGGCGAGGACCGTGACGGTGATGGTCGGAGAGGCCGTGCCGTAAGTCGTTCCGCCCTCGTCCGCGTAGGTCGCCGTCGCCTGGTTCGTAATGGTCGTGCCGGATTGCGTCGGGTCATCGAACGCAAGCACGTCGAACGCTTGAGACAGGATGAGCAGGCTCAGAACGGCTATCAAAAGCTTTTTGCTGAACGGGGCAATCAGCGTCATAAGGAAGGATGGCGGGCGTAAGATGAAGATGAAGGGCTGGGACGATCCGTCTTGCTGAGCCTTCATCATTTTCTCTGGTGTCTCTGAAAGGGAGCGGTCAGATTGTGAAATCTAAAGATTGATCTCAAAATCTGACCGCCCTGTTTTGCTCAAACGAATGTACTCGTCAAACGGGCATCATCGCTTCACAAGCGCGATTACTTGATCTGGCGTCTGAAGGTGAAGATGCCGTATTGACCTGCGGCGAGCGAGGCTACCGTGTCCGTCAGGACGGAAGAACCCGCCGCGTCGCCTGTGATCGCGCCGCTGCGAGTGTCAGAGGCGGAGCCGACCACCTGGTCCGTATAAGTGGCCCAGTTGTTCGGATTCGACGAGCCATTCTCCGTGATGACGATATTGGTAGCCGTCAGTGTCACGTTGTTGGTCCCGCCCGTGCTGGAGACGTTCGTATAGGTAATCTCGAATGTGATGACCGCGCCGGGCACAGGGTCGTTCGCACTTCCGACACCCGTCGAGTTGTTCACGGTGGCAACCTTTTCAAGCTTGAGGAAGCCGGTGTAGACGCGATCAATCGTCTCGTTGTAGACGGTACTGGTATTACCCGAGGTCGCGCGGATGACAGTGTCATAGCCGGTGAGGACGGTCTTGCCGGATGGCAGCTTGACCTCTACCTGATAATCCGCGCTGGCATCCTTAGCGAGGCTCAGCGTCGGAATCGCAAAGCCCGTCGCCGCGCCGTCCTGCACGACAGTCACCTGTGTCCCGTTGACGGTGAGCTTGACGGTCGAGCCAGCCGTGTATGACTGGACCGAGAGGGTGAAGGTGTCATTAGCGTTGCCGGTATTCTTCACGGTGTTGGTAAAGTTGACAGTGCCCTCAGCCGTCGTGCTCCCGCCGGAAGGAATCCCTGCGATTCCTGTGCTGACGCTCTTGTTCGTGTAATCGTCATTGGTATTATTTGGACCAATGGCATCGGGCTTGTTCTGTGGACCATTGAGCACATCTCCTGTAACCACCAGAGTCGTCGTGCGCTGCGGAGACTGCGCAGTGATCTGCGTCGAGATAGTGTTGCGACCATAGGCATCGCCCTGCTCGACAACGGGGTCTGTCGCATCCGTCTTGGTGATGGTCACGACGAGGTTGATGCTCGCGCTGCAAGCACCCGACGCGAGCGAGCTGCCCGTATTGAGAGCCACGCGTGTCACGCTGGATAAGGGCGTAGGCGGAGCCGCGGCCCACGTCGCTTCGGTCACAGGGTTGGTCGAGAGAGCCGAGGTCGAATAGAGGACGCCGACGCCTGCCGGGAAGCTCTGCGTCGCAGAGAGGGCCGTGCCTGCGGGGACGGGAGCGATGATGAAGACTCCGGTGTTGGAGCCTGCGGGCGCATTGGTCAGGGTGACGCTCGAAGCCGAGCGAGCGCCGGTGTTGCAGAGCTGCCAGGCGTAAGTAATATTCGAGCCGAGCGGGACTGGTCCGGTCGGAGCGGTCAAAGAGAGCTGAAGCTGCGCGTCGTTATCTACGCTGGTCCGCCTGTCGCCTCGCGCTTCGCGCACGCCGTTGACGGAAGTCCCCACTGTGCGTACTTCATGAGCCGATGGGGTCGCCACATTATCAGGAGCTTGATTGTCGCCGCTGGCATCGCCCAGATAGACCTGTACGGTCTGGCCCGCAGTGGCGCTGCTATTGACGCTGACTTCGACCAGGACGCTGATTGAAGCGTTCTGCGCGATAGAGCTTGAGAGCACGTCCGCGCCGTTGGCTTTGATGTCCGTGTCGCCAGCATCAATCGTTCCGCTGTTGTTCACGTCAATCACTGCGCGCGTGATGCTCGCAGGGCTGGTCGGACTCAAGTGCACGCTCGCACCGCTGGCGAGGAAGCGCACCTGATCGCTGAAGTTGCCTGTGTTCGTGACCTGAAAACTGAAGAGCAAGCCGGTCTGCCCGGCCACCACATTCGGGTCGCTCGCTGCGTCCGGCGAAATCGTCAGCCCGGAAACTTTGGCAACCGTCACGGTGACGATATTGGAGACCGTATCATAAGAACCGCCGTCCGTATCCGAATAGGTGGCGCTGGCCTGGTTTTTTATCTGTGTGTCGGCGGCGGTCTGCGCAAACGCCTGCGCGCAGAGCAAGCAGACAACGGCGATCAGCGTTAGAAGATATGGAAATGTTTTCCTCATGCTCTGGGCAATCAAAGGTTTCATATATTTATTCCTATCAATGTGGTCCAGTCTTACCACTGGAAAGGGGTTTGAAGAGAGGATCGGGCGGATGTGTGCGGTGGTCAGGCGGGACGCGCTATGGTTATTTGACACGCACCTTATAAGAAGCATTGAGCTTGCCGCCCTCGGCCAGCGGGTCCGCCCATTCGTAACGAATCTGCGTGTACATGGAAACGGGCGCGGGTACTTGTTTGGTCGAGCCGTCCGGCTGCCGCTCTTCAATCATCGGTTGGGCGCTAAAGGTCTTCCCGTTGTCAATACTGTAAACAACGCTGGCGGACCCATCGGCAGTCACGCTGCCCGTCAAGATTTGCGTGCCGCGCGGAATCTGGCCGACGGCCTTGTATTGATGCGCGGGCGCGCTGCCCTGATTCTCAGAGGTAATGGTCCAGTCGAGAGTCTCGCCGGGCTTGACGGCTGAAGCTTTACTAATGGACAACTGCTGCCCTTCACGCTCGACTGTTCCCGTGAGCGCGACTTTGATTTCGGGCCGCCCTGAGACGCCGGACCTGAACTGTCTCTGTGCGAAACCGACGATGCTTCCTAAAGCCAGCAAGCAGACGAGCGCCAAAGACGTGACGCGAAAATTCTTCCTTAAACGATTCATCGCTATCTCCTAAAATTTACAGGATGGATTTCGCACGGCTCTGGCCATGCAAATTCCAAATTCCTGTCTTGAGTTGCTTGATTTAATGCTGCGGATTTCAAGGTGATACTTTAAACGCAGGGTACGAGCAGCTATCGGGCCATCGCTGTCCTCGCCGGGCTACCTGCCTGGGGATTCTCTTTCGCTAAGGAGACAGAAACCCGTTGCTGAAGGCAGCAACTCCTATGCCGTCTTTAAGTTGAGATGGGTTCTTTGTTAAATGAAGAGCGAAACTGGTCCATTTGCGGGAGATTCCGGTCCAACGAAGACCGGCGGAAAGCGAGTTCGAGAGAGACTATGACAAAAAGCGTCACTCTTGAATTCCAAAAAACGGTAGTCGGCCTGATGGCTCCTTGACGGCATGAGCAATCCTTGAGCCGTCTCAGGCAGTCGAGCAACGCTCACAGCAAGCCCCGCACTGGACCAATCGCTGGTCCAGCAAATTCCGCTCTGACAAATCTTGGCCGGCGTAAAAGAAATCTTGACTCAGCCACCGTTCGGGAATAAAGTCTCCCTGCTCTCCACAAGCGGTCTGGTCGGCTCCGTTGCCTGGACCATTTTTGACATCAACGCAACGGCGCTTTTCTCTCAATTAATGTTGCGATCCGAAACCAGCTCTCGTTAAATTTAGCTCGCCTCGCACACGGCATCATCGAGCTTGTTCCGGTCTCGCGCCTCCAACTAATCGCTAACCCGCGTTCTTCAACAGGCTCTCTGTCTCTATTGTCTTGAAAGGAGAAAACTCCATGAAGATAAAGACCGACATCAAGGCTGGTCCTCAACCCAATGATCCGCCAATCGTCGTCACGGGCGGTTGATCCATAACTCTTGTCCCTCTTTCCCGCATACAAATATGAAAGGAGAACGGTGATGAAGATCAAGACAAACGTCAAAGCCGGTGTTGAACCGCCGATTATCGTCCAGGGCGGTGGTTAAAGCGCGAGACTAAAAAGATTTCGCTGCCGAAACTCATCGAAGGAGAAATAACCATGAAGGTGAGAACAAACATTAAAGCCGGTCCTGATGATCCGCTGACCATCAAGGGCGGTTAAGCCATAACCTGTAACGCGAGTCCTCGCCCCGGTCAGATTTCAAAAGGAGGATAGACATGAAAGTGAAGTCTAATCTCAGGGCTGGTGGTGACCCGCCCATCATCGTTACCGGTGGCGGCGGTTAGCCCGCGAAGCTTGGGAATTTCTTTGTTGAAAACGAGGAAGGAGAACCGAGTATGAAAGTGAAAGCAGGTGTCAAAGCCGGTACTAGCAATGACCCGCCAATCGTCGTCTCAGGCGGCGGAGGCGGTTAAGCTCTAACTCTCGCCGAAGAGTCCTCGACTCCATGCGACTTCGATAAGGAAGGTCGTCATGAAAGTCAAAACGAACGTCAAGGCCGGGCCGGATGACCCCATTCTCATCACCGGCGGCTGAGCCGCACTTCCGAACCGGCGAGGCCAGTCATACACGCCTCAAACTTGAAGAAAGGAGACGCGCATGAAGATCAAGACAGATGTCAGAGCCGGGGCTGATCCACCGATTATCATCCAGGGCGGCGGTTAGAACTCAAGATGTGAAGAACATCGGTTGCCGAAATCCATCAAGGAGAAACAGGCATGAAGTTGAAAACAGATGTCAGAGCTGGCGAGGGCGGGGGAAGCGAAGAAACCCCTGTCACCATGTCAGGCGGTTAATCCATAGCCTGTGCCGCGAGTCCTCACCTCGCCGTACAGAAAGGAGATAACAATGAGAGTCAAGACTAATGTCAAAGCTGGCGGTGAGGACATTCCGATCATCCCTCCTGGCTAACCTTAATGGAACTGAGAGGGGCTTGCCACTGTCTAGCCAATCAACAATCAAGCTCTAAAAGGAGAGACTTTTATGAAGGTCAAAACAGACGTCAAAGCCGGAACGGGAGGCGAAGAAACGCCAATCACGATTTCAGGTGGTTAGCTCGTGATACTGAAAAATAAATCAGTTGTGAAACTGATAAAGGAGAAGTAGTCATGAAGGTAAAGTCTGATGTCAAAGCTGGCGAGATACCGCTTGTTCCCCCGGGTAGAGGTTAGCTGCTTCTGCCGGAGACAACTCTTTGACGAAAGCCTTGGAGGAATAGACATGAAAGTCAAAACAAACATCAAGGCAGGCTCGGAAGACCCGATCACTATCAAAGGTGGCTAGGTCGTGCTGAACACCTTTGCGGTTAAATCAACAAACGAGCTTGAGTAAGGAGAGAGGCTGATGAAGGTCAGGACTAATGTTAGAGCCGGTGGGGACGAACCACCAGGCGGTGGCGGCGGTAATTCCGGTCGCTAATCTTGCAGCATCCTAAAACCTGTGAAGGAGATTAAGGCTATGAAGTTGAAAACGAACATCAAAGCAGGAGAGCCGTCGGACGGCTCCGGCGGTACTGTCCGTAATGGTTAGTCGGTGCTTTGCGACTCCGGGTTTTGTGCCAGAGCGCAAAGCCCGGAGTCGCATCCCTGCCATTCTTTGTTCAAGTCCCGGCAGACGATCAGGCAGATTTATAGCAGCCATTATGATCAGGGGTCGTCTCATCATCACACCCAGGATGTCAGGCCGCCTGGACCAGAACATCCGGCACGAATAAAATTTGCAGACAGGGAACGGGATGACGCTCTCTCTCCCTCCCTTTGCGCGTTTGGAACGCGACGCATCACTCTCCCCGGCTATCGGTCAATCATGAAAACTAAGCTTGAATTCGGGGTGTTTACATGTCAATGCCATTCTCTCGCACTCTCCGCTCGCTGGCCGCTGACAGCTCCACCTCCTCCGTTATAGGTTTAAGCCTCGCCTCCATCATCATCAGCATCTGGATTGCCTGGCTCTTTCTCGCGCGTATCCCTGTCTATGCCGCGACGGAAGATGCGCGTCTGGAAGCTGGACCAGAACTCTCGCTCATCGAATCTCCGATCAATGGCCGCATCGTCGCCGTCAATATAGAACTGGGAAAGGAAGTCAAAGCGGGCGACGTGCTCTTCGAGCTTGATGCTTCCGGTACGGAGCTGGCCCAGAAAGAAGAGCAGACGCGGGCGACGGCTGTCGCGCCGCAGATAGAGGTGCTGCGCCGCGAGATTGAGCGCGAGGAGGAAGCCATTGCGAGCGACAAGCAGGCCGCGCGCGTCGCGCTCGAAGAGGCCCGCCTGCGTTACCAGGAAACGGATGAGGCGGCCCGCTTCGCCGAAGATGAAGTCAAAAGAATGTCGGGTCTTTACCAGGGCGGCTATCTCTCTGAGGTGGAGTATCTGAGATACCAGTCCGAGGCTAAAAAGCGGCGCGCGGCGTCAGATGCTCTACGCCTCGCGCTTGATCGGCTGGTCTGGGACCAGCGCTCAAAAGAGAATAGCCGCGAGGCGCACATCGAAAGTCTGAAGCGCGAAGTAGCGACACTCCAGGGAACTGCCGTGACTTCTCTGGCGACGGGAAAAAGATTGGCCTACGAGGTCAGCAAGCATCTCGTGCGCGCTTCGGTTTCAGGGCGTGTGGGCGAGGTCTTCAACCTGCGCGTAGGGTCGCTGGTCCGCGAGGGCGAACATCTGGGCGCGGTCATCCCACAGGGCGACCTCAAGGCGATAGCCTATTTCCCGCCTGATGTGGCGCTCGGTCGCGTCAAGGTCGGGCAGACGGCGCAACTGAGACTACAGGGCTTTCCCTGGACACAGTACGGCAGCGTCCAGATGCTCGTCTCAAAGATCAGCGACGAGGCGCGCGACGGGCGGATTCGAGTCGAGCTGAGATTACAACCGAACTCGAATTCACGCATTCCCCTCCAACACGGATTGCCCGGCGCGGTCGAGATAGAGGTCGAGCGTCTCTCGCCCGCCGCGCTCGTCCTGCGCACCATCGGCAGAGGCACTGAGAAAGGAAAGGGATGAACGATGAAGGATGAAGGAGAAGCTGGAAAGCTTTTGTCTTTCATCCGCGCCATCGCTTCGACTCAAAACGTTTCTTCTCTTGCTGCTTCCGAGACTCACTCTAATTAATTAATAACAGCATTCATCCTGACAATTAATATCGGCTGACGTTAATAAAAGCGACAGGACGTGCGCCTTCATGTTCGGACTCAAAACTACTGCCCGCCGTCTCTTTGCCGCCGAGGTCATACAGACATCCGCGATGGATTGCGGCCCTGCTTCGCTCAAGTGTTTGCTTGAAGGTCACGGCATCAGCACCAGCTACGGTCGTCTGCGCGAGGCTTGCCAGATAGACGTTGACGGGACATCCATCAATACGCTTGAAGAGGTGGCCGTCCAGCTAGGGCTTGACGCGGAGCAGATCATGATTCCGGTGGACCATGTACTACTCAAACCCGCGCAGGCCCTTCCGGCTTTAATCGTCGTCCGCCTGCCGAACAATAACACTCACTTTGTCGTCGCCTGGCGGCGCGCGGGGCGCGTCCTTCAGTTGATGGACCCGGGCAGCGGGCGGCGCTGGACCACAGGCAAGCAATTCCTTCGCAGTCTGTATGTGCATACATTGCGAGTGCCCGCCGCGGACTGGCGCGAGTGGAGCGGCTCCGGTGAGTTTCTCAGACCGCTACGCCAAAGGCTCGCCCGTCTCGGAATTTCCGCGCAGTCTAGAGAGCGGCTGGTCAAAGAAGGGCTGGCCGACGCGGGCTGGCTGACGATTGCGGCCCTGGACGCGGCCACACGGATGGTCGCTTCGATTATCCGCGCGGGCGGCATAAGTTCCGGTCCACAGGCGACAAAAGTTCTCGAAGCTATTTTCGAGCGCGCGCGGCAGGAGCAGGGCGACGAGCGGCGGACCATTCCTGACAACTTCTGGACCGTCTTGCCGTCAACGCCGGATGAAGATGGAGCAGAACAGCTGCTCTTTCGTGGAGCAGTGCTCTTGCGTGTGCGCGGGCGAAAGTTGGACCAGCAGCGAGAAGGCGTAGACTCTTCGAGGGGCGCAAGTGGTCCGGTCCCGCTTTCGCCGGAACTCGCGGCGGCCCTCGCGGAGCCGCCCGACAGACCTGGACTTGAGCTGCTCAGGCTTTTACGTGCGGACGGTCTGCTCGCCCCTGCCGCAATCTCGGTCGCGCTCTTTCTCGCCGTCTGTAGCCTGATGATAGAAGTTCTGCTCTTGCGCGTACTGTTTGACCTCAGCGCGAGCCTCGGGCTGGTCGAGCAACGCTTCGGGGCGATGAGCGCTCTGCTGGTCTTTACGACGGCCCTCATGCTGCTGGAATTTCCCCTCATGGCGGGCATCCTGCGCAGCGGACGCCACCTCGAAGGCCGACTCCGCCTGGCCTTCTTAAAAAAGATTCCAAAGCTCGGCGACCAATACTTTCGCAGTCGCCTCGTCTCCGACATGGCCGAGCGAAGTCATGCCATACACATGCTGAGGACTCTGCCTGACCTGGGCGCGCGTCTTATGAGGACTATCTTCGAGATTGTCCTGACCACTATCGGCATTATTTGGCTGGACCCTTCGGGCGCTCCGCTGGCCTGCACGCTGGCGGCCCTGGCTATCGTCTGGCCGCTCATGGCCCAGCCCTTCCTCTCACATCTGGACCTGCGCGTGCGCACGCATCTCGGCGCTCTCAGCCGTTTCTATCTGGACTCGCTGCTGGGCCTCGTCGCGGTCCGCTCGCATGGCGCTGAGCGGGCCATCCGGCGCGAGCATGAAAGCCTGGTGCTTGAATGGATGCGCGCCTGCTTAGGGCTGCTGCGCGCCTCGACAGCCATCGAAGGATTGCAATCATTCATCGGATTCGGACTCGCGGCCTGGCTGCTCTATTCGCATCTCTTGCGGGCTGGCGAATCGGGCGGAGTGCTGCTGCTCATCTACTGGGCGCTCAATCTGCCGATGCTCGGTCAGGAACTGGCGCTCATCGTCCGGCAGTATCCGGTTCACCGCAACATCACTTTACGACTGCTCGAACCGCTCGCGGCTCCCGAAGAATCTGAACCGGATGAGACTGGTCCAGATGCTTCGACCAGCTTCGAGGTCCCCGGCAACGTTCATCAAGCGGGCGTCCGGTTAGACTTCGAGAATGTCAGCGTACATGCCGCGGGCCATCAGATACTCGAAGCTCTCAACCTCAGCGTGGAGGCCGGAAGTCATGTCGCTATCGTGGGCCGCTCAGGGGCGGGCAAGTCTAGCCTGGTCGGTCTGCTGTTAGGATTGTACAGGCCCGCGACGGGCCGCGTCATGGTTGATGAGCAGGTCTTGAATCATCAGTTGCTCGAGCGGCTGCGGCGTGAGACGGCCTGGGTTGACCCGACCGTGCAGCTCTGGAATCGCCCGCTGCTGGATAACTTATCTTACGGCTCGCCGGATGAGCACTTGCCGCTCGACCAGGTGATTGAGGCGGCGGACCTCAGAAGCGTGCTTGAAAAGTTGCCGGAAGGATTTCAAATGGTGCTCGGCGAGGGCGGGGCATTGCTCTCCGGGGGCGAGGGCCAGCGTGTTCGTTTCGCGCGCGCGGCTTACAGGTCCGGTGTCCGGCTGGTGATTCTGGATGAGCCGTTCCGTGGTCTTGATCGTGAAAAGCGCAGATGCCTACTCAAACGCGCGCGCGCTTTATGGAGTCAGGCAACGCTCCTGTGCATCACACACGATGTCAGCGAGACCAGAGATTTTGGTCTCGTGCTGGTGGTCGAGGGCGGGCGGATTGTAGAGCAAGGCTGCCCGGCTCAACTCGAAGCTCAGCCAGGCTCTCGCTACAGCGCCCTACTCGAAGCGGAAGAGAGCGTCCGCGAGGGACTCTGGTCCGGCCAGGAATGGCGCAGGTTGAGAATGGAAAGCGGGTTGATCTTAGAGGAGAGCGTCAACGGAAACCGATGAAGACGGAGCTTGATAAAATCTCCTGGCCGCTGGCTAGGGTGGGCGAGGCCATAGAGGCTCTGGCGCGCGAGAGCGGCTATCCGCTCAAACGTCTTGATGCTCCCGCGCCGAGGATAGACGCGCAATGGAACGAAGCCGAAACGCTTAATCGATGGCTCGAAGGCGTCAGTGCCTGGATGGGGCTGGAAGCCGAGCGCGCGGTCGCGCCTTACATAGAGGTCGAACATCTGCTGCGCACAGCCGGTCCCGTGCTCATCAGGCTTGACGTTGAGGGCGAGCCTCGCTTTCTCGCTCTCATCCGCAGCCGCGGTCGAAAGCTCTTGATTCTCGCTCCGAGCCTGAAGGTCCACAGCCTTCCTCTGGTCCAGATTCGCGAGGCCATCTGCCGTCATGTCGAGCTGCCTTTAATCGAAGAGATAAACCGTATTCTCGTAGCGGCCAGAGTTCCTGCGCGCAGACAACAGAGAGCGCGCAGCGCTCTGCTCGGCGAGTTTCTGGCGAACACCAGACTTGACGGCTTCTGGCTCTTGCGGCTGCCAGCGCAGACAGGCTTCGGGCAGCTCCTGCGTCAGGCCGGACTCCTGCGACGATTCACGGCGATGGCCTGCGCTTACATCTTTTTTTATGCCTTCTGGATTCTCTCCTGGATTGTCGTGGGTCGCGGTGTGCTCAGAGGCCAATTCGATGAGGGATGGTTTCTCGCCTGGGCCATGCTCTTAATGAGCATGATTCCGGCGAGACTCTTCGCTACCTGGTCGCAGGGCTTTATTGCCATTCGCGCGGGCAGCATCCTCAAGCAACGCCTGCTCACGGGAGCTTTGGGATACGACATTGACGAAGTTCGTCAACAGGGCATAGGCCAACTTCTCGGACGCGTGGTGGAGTCCGAGGCGGTCGAGTCGCTGGCAATGAGCGGAGGCTTTCTAGCGCTCTTCGCCAGCGTTGATTTGAGCATAGCTCTCTTTGTCCTCAAGTCTGGCGCGGGAGGATGGCTGCACACGCTGCTGCTTCTCACCTGGGTCGCCATCGTTTGCACGACCGGATGGCATTACTATTCGCGGCGCGCGCAGTGGACCAGATCGCGCTTCAAGCTGACGCAGGCGCTGGTCGAGCGGATGGTGGGTTATAGAACCCGTGCGGTCCAGGAGGCGCGCGAACGCTGGCATGACGGAGAGGACCAGAGCCTTGAGCAGTACCTGATTTTATCCGGCGACATGGACCGCCGCTTAACTTTATTAATGGCCCTGGCTCCGCGCGGCTGGTTGATTCTGGGATTCGCCGGGCTGGTCCCGGAATTCGTCTACGGCAAGCCCTCCTCGACGGCCCTCGCCATCAGCATCGGCGGCATACTCTTCGCTTATAGAGCGTTGAGCAAAGCCGCGCTCGGTATCTCTCATCTGTCAGGCGCGATGATCGCCTGGCGAGAGGTCGCGCCGCTTTTTCATCAGGCATCGCGCGCGGACTCTGTCGGCTCGCCAGCCTTCGCTCTCAAAGAGAGCGCCGCGCAAACTAACCGAGAAGAGCGCCGCCCACTGATTGAAGCGAACAATCTTATCTTCAACTATCCTTCACGGGGCGAACAGGTCCTGCGCGGTGGCAGCCTGAGGATTTACGCTGGCGACCGTCTCTTGTTAGAGGGCGCTTCGGGCGGCGGCAAATCCACACTGGCTTCGCTCTTAAACGGCCTCAGGCATCCGCAGTCCGGACTCATTTTTCTGAGCGGGCTTGACAGGCAAACGCTCGGCTCTGAGGGCTGGCGTCGAAGGGTTGTGACCGCGCCGCAGTTTCACGAAAACCATGTGCTGACAGAGACCTTCGCCTTTAACCTGTTGATGGGCCGCCGCTGGCCGCCGCGCGCGGAAGACCTACAGGAAGCCAAGGCTCTCTGTCAGGAACTCGGTCTGGGAAATCTGCTTGAGAGCATGCCCGCCGGAATGTTTCAGATGGTAGGCGAGACGGGCTGGCAACTCTCGCACGGCGAAAAGAGTCGCCTCTACATCGCGCGTGCCCTACTGCAAAAACCTGAGCTGGTCATCCTGGATGAGAGCTTCGCGGCGCTCGACCCCGAGACGCTGCGCCAGACGATGCGCTGCGTCGTCAACAGGGCCGCCACGCTGCTTGTCATCGCGCATCCTTAACAGGCAGGAGTTGTTTTAAGAGAAGGAGAAAGGCGTGATTGGCTTTTCAGCTTGAAAGGGTTGCTGCTGCTTGCTTACGTCAGCCTGTTTGGTGGCCGGGGCCGCGGAGTATGCCGGGGTACTGGCGAGACTTACTGAGCGGCCCACGGGGAGAAAGATTTGTTGAGACCGATTAAATTTCAACGGTCAATCCGAATCATCTTATCGCTTAGCCTGGCGGAGGAGGATCGCCTAGTCTCCCGCCTCCCGGCAGCGGAGGGTCGCCACCGGCTTTGACATTAGTTTTAACCTTCATCGCCTTCTCCTTTCTAAGATTCTGCGTTGGCCTCCTGGTTATTGAGAAGGAGGGGATATGGATGGAGCCGCAGCCAAACGGGCCTGCCG
>DASWMI010000056.1:0-3615 GCA_036399835.1 Pyrinomonadaceae bacterium
CGGACGGCGGCCGGGCGGCTTTTGAGGCGACCCCGGTCGGCGGCGGGGGTTAGCCGGGCGCCTCAGTGGCGGGGCGGGTCGGCGGATTCCGGGCCTTCGTAGCCGACGGAGCCGGAGGCGTTCGCGCGCTGGACGATGCGCAACTCGGCCACGGTGTCGCGGATGCGGGTGGCGAGCTGTTCGATGGTCGTGACGCGGCGGCGCGCCGTCTCGCTGAGGTCTTCGCGCAGGAGCAGTTGGGCCTGACCGATGAGGCCGGTCAGGGGGTTGTTGATCTCGTGGCGCACGCGCGCCGCCAGCGCGGCGAACTCTTCGAGGCGCGCTTCGCAATCGGCGGCCGCGCGGCGCGCCTGCTCTTCCCCGCGGGGTTCGGTCTCTGCCAAGGTGGGCCTCGTTTCTCCGGCCCTCTCGCCGGTTGACAAGCGCCGCCGCCATCCGTAAATTCGATGCCAGCGGTGGGAGGTGGTGAAATGGTATCACACCTGACTCTGGATCAGGTTTTCGGGGTTCGAGTCCCTGCCTCCCAGCCATCATAAAGGCCGGATTCATCGTCCGGCCTTCTTCATTTTATGAGCGGCTGAGAAGTTTGAAAAAGCAGAAAGAGAAAGAATAAAGAGCCGTCACGCTTTCCTGTGAGCGAGAGCCGGGCCACTCTTTGTCTGTCACCTCACTGGTCCAGTAAATTTCTTGACATCGCTTATATTCAAGCATACAGTCGCGCTTGTTCCTCACAAGCGGGTGCACATTCTGCCGATGAGAGCAAAGCTCTCATTAACTTGTAACTGATTACCTTACGCGCATCTCTTGGCAGGCTGCCGTTATATTGACTTCTCTCTTCTGAAACAATCCGGCGGCCATGCCAAGACAAGAAGGAGAACATTCCATGCCGACAACTAAGAAGGCCAGCAAAAAAAGGGCTGCCAAAACCAGTGGTAAAAAGGCAGCGGCGGCAACTACAGGCGGGAGCACCTTAACAGTAATCGCATCCCGCCAAGCCAGATTCCCCAGAATTGCTTTTGAACTGGAGCGCGCATTCAAGCGTTCAGGGTGTCCCGGTTGCCGCTCCGGCATAGACCGCATCGTCTTTCAAGACCAAGTAATCACGGAAGGCAGATAGTCGCAGCGAAGATTATGCGTAGCGCCGATGTGACGGCTCGCATACATCGCTGGTGATACGGACGCCTTGATGAGAGAGCAGCGAAAACTGCTCTCTCTTATCAAGGCGAGAGCCATTAGCCTCTTTAAATTCATCCATCGCGGAAGCCTTCAACAATGAGCGATCCGTCTCCTGTCCCCAAACTTGGAATTGGACTTCTCTATCAAGAGCAGTTGCGCCCTTTTATTGAAAGCGAGAGGGCACGCTTTGATTTTCTGGAAGTGATCCCTGATATTTTGTGGACGGATTTAGGTGTTCATCATAGCCCGCGCTACATCGAGAGCCTGCATGAGGTTAACTTTCTGCGGCGGTTGAGCTGTGAAGTGCCTATGGTGCTTCACAGCATCGGGCTCTCAATCGGCAGCGCCTGCCGTTTTGACCACGAGCATATATCTCAAATCGCAAGCTGGTATGAATGGCTCAAGTTTCCCTGGCACAGCGATCATCTGGCCTTTATCCTCGCCGGCCACGGGATGAACGAGATAAATGTCGGTGTGACTTTGCCTCTGCCCTACGACCAGGAATCCCTTGAGCTACTGGTCCCACGCGTGGCTGAGGTTAGCTCTCGCATTCCGGTTCCCTTTCTGCTTGAGAATAATGTTTACTTCTTCAAATATCCTCAACAGGATTTCGACGAGGCTGAATTTCTAAATCAACTGTGCGAAACGAGCGGTTGCCGTCTGCTGCTTGATCTGCACAATCTTTATACTAACAGTCGGAATCACGATATTGATTCTTATGCCATGCTTGACAGGCTCAAGCTTGAAAACGTGTTGGAGATACATGTCGCCGGAGGGCTGGAAGATAACGGCTTTTACCAGGATGCTCATTCGGATACCAGCCCGCCGGAGGTCTGGGAGCTTCTTGAGTGGGTCTTGCCTCGCTGCCCCAATCTAGGCGGCGTCGTCTTTGAGTTATTGGGATCGTGGTACATAGACGTTGGAGAAGATGCTGTCGCAACGCAACTCTCTCGGATGAGAGAATTGTGGATGCGTTATCAACCAGCGCCGCAGCCGGAGATGGTCTTGTGACCCAACATTGCTTTCAATCAATGGTCGCTCGCCTGGTTATCGATCCTGATTTTCGTGACCGTGTGCGCGTGCATGGGGCCATTGCTCTCAACGGCGATTTGACAACCCTTGAGCGAGAACGTGTGATCGCAATAGTTTCCGACAAGGGTCTCGATGCCACACGGACGCTGCACAAAAGCTTTCGCCTCACCAAGCTTTACACCATGCTTCCACTGACTCGTGCGCTGCTTGGACCTGACCACCTCGTCCGCGAGATTAGTTCGTTCTGGAAAGCTGAGCTTCCCGTCAGCCACTATTTTATAGAGGAGGCGATGGCGTTCTGCGACTTTTTGCGAAACCGTATCTGCTCCGGTTTAGAGATTAAGTACCTGGAGGAGATTGTCGCTTACGAGCGTGCAGACCTCGAACTGCGAAGACCCAGACTAAACGGGGATCTTCCTGAACGCCAATTCGTTAAGTTTGAACACGACCCTGTGACCCTCTTCACGCAATTAATGGATGGTCAAAGCCCACAGGCTGTCCCGCCTTTGTCCTGCTTCCTGGTAGGAAGCCTGAGTCAAGAGGGCCAGGTTCAGTGGCACATCTCTACAGAAGGCGAATGATGCTGCTTTTAGCTTTTATGCTTTGGTCTACTGGGCAGTTCACCGGGTAAGTCTAGCTCGTCGTCTACCAGTCTCTCCAAACACACTCCCGCGAGTCTGGCATATCTCAACAGGACGGGTAAAGGTGGTTCGCCCTTCCCTGTTTCATATTCTGAAATCCTGTTTTGCGTGAGGTCCACGTCAAGCTCTCTGATTAGCTCATTCTGGGAAAGGCCCAGAGAGGTCCGAATCTGGACCAGCTTTTCGGTCAGCCTTTCAGGTTTGAGACGTGCCCCTCTGCCCATCAAAAGCCTCGTTCTGAGATGTTTCAGACCTGAGAATTTTTAGCTTTTATGCTTTGGTCTACTCGGAAGTTTTTCAGGCAAGTCTAATTCGTCGTTAATCAGCACATCTACACAAACACCGGCAACCCGCGCGTACTCTAAGAGAATCAGTAGCGATGGCTCTCCCTTTCCTGATTCAAATTCTGAGATTCTGTGATATGCCATCTTCTCTTCAGCACCCAGACGCCTGAGCATTTCACTCTGAGACAAGCCAAGTGTCGTCCGAATTGTCAGGAGCTTTTCGGCCAGAAGGTCAGGCTTTTCGCGCGGCCCTCTTCCCATTAGAAGTTGCCTCCTAATCGGAAAGACAGCGCGTAGAGCTTGCTTCTATTGGAATCTTCCAATAGAATATATCTGCGTAAACTGGTCGCCGTGAGTATGAACCTTTCATGCTCAACGGCGATGCTCATCAATTCTTTGTGGTTGAGGAGCTACGCATCTGGCCGTTGCCTTGTATTTTCAAAGACTCGAACGCTGGCAAGAATAGCACAACCCTCATCATC
>DASWMI010000057.1:0-35549 GCA_036399835.1 Pyrinomonadaceae bacterium
TGTGGACCTGCATGATGTCAAGCAGGTGCTTGAGCTGCATCCTCTGGTCAAGGGCGAGCCTTACTATCTGGCCTTCCTTCTCGTCGGCGCGTATCAGGAGGTGATGGGCAATAATCACAACCTCTTCGGCACGCCCAACGAAGCGCACATACATATTGACGAAGACGGCTATCTGATTAAGAAAGTGATTCGCGGGACGACTGTCGGGCAGGCCGCCGAGCGAGCGCGCTACGAGCGCAGCATGCTGCATGACGGTTTCCGTCGCCAGCTCGCGCATCGCGTCAAAGACGAAGAGTTGACCGAAGCGGACGCCGCAGAACTCATGGAATTTTACGAATCGCGCTATGACGCTTACACGTATCTCGCGGTCAATGGAAACGAAAAAGGACGTAAATCTTAAGCGCGTCAATCGTCAATCTTAAATAGAAAAAGCTGCTTATCTATACAGGATTGATGATCAGCGTCTTGACGATTGACGATTGACGAAGGAAAAATTTTTATGGTGACTCAGCGCAAACCTAAAGCCTCTAAATATCTGACTGTGCCGACCCGTCCCGTGCAGATAGACCGCGACCGCTCGGTGGCCGGGCTGCTGGAAAAGATGGAAGGCACGGGATTCGGCGGACGACAACTGGCGGAAGCGCACCGCATCTGGCTAGACATGCTCGGCGACAACACGACGATTTACATGGCTGCTTCCGGCGCGCTCATTCCGGCAGGGATGCGCCGCCTGCTCGCCTATGTCATCAAGAATCGCTTTGTTGACGTGGTCGTCACCTCAGGCTCTCTACTGTTCCACGATCTGCACGAGACGCTGGGTCGCCACCACTTTCAGGCGCATCCGAGCATGACGGATGCGGAGCTTGAGGCATCGCAGATCAGCCGCATGTGGGACTTGCTGGCGAGCGAGGAGGAGTATCGAGAGGCTGATGAATGGGTCGGCGGGTTCGCCGCGCAACTGGACCAGTCGCGCCCCTACTCGACGCGCGAATTTCTGCACCTGCTTGGCCGCGAGCTGGCAGAGATTGCCAGCGACGACGGTGTTCTGACTTCAGCCTTTAAGGCGCGCGTCCCCATCTTCTGTCCATCCATCGCAGATTCCGCTTTGGCCGTCGGCATCGCCGCCTCGCGTTTTGAGAAGAAGAACAACTTTCAGTTCGATGTCGTGCAGGACGTGCTCGACATGACGCATATCGCTGCGCGTGGGCGCGTCACGGGCGTCCTCAATCTGGGCGGAGGGACGGCCAAGAGCTTTATACAGCTCATGGAATTTTCAACCAACATCGTCAAGACTCCCGCGCGCGGCCACAAGTATGCCATCACGGTCGCGACCGACGCGCCGCACCCGGGCGGGCGTTCCGGCGCAACCTTCTCGGATGATTCGCTCGTCTTCGGCAAAACACAGCGCGGCGCAGCCACAGCCTTTGTCAATGCAGACGCAACCATCGTGCTCCCCATCATCGTCACGGCGCTCTCGCAAACCGGAGCCAAATACATGAAAGGCCGCAAGCGCCCGAACTTTACCTTCACGGGCAAAGACTTGATGGTCGAAGTGCCTTAAAGAGAAGCGGAAGACACGAGTCGTTGGATTTACTTTAAGGGTTGAGTGCGATTGCAGGAGATTAGGAGTCGCTCAAGCGAGTTCAACTGCGCTTTCTTCTGTCATCGAATTGACTGAAGGAGTGTTCAGCCAAAGGCGACGCTATTATTTGATTCCTGGTCCAGTCTGTCAACTTCAATCCTGAACTTCACCTGGTTGGAGCAAGATTAGCATTTGCTATCTACTGACGACCGGCTACTGACTACTGTATAATTTTCTACATGTCTGAATCAGCCGATCTTCCTGTTAACTTCGGCGGGATTGCCGAAGAAGAGTTTTCCGATTTCGAGCAGTCGCGCGTCGTCGTCTGGCCCGTCTCTTACGAAGGCACCGTCTCTTACGGGACGGGGACAGGGCGCGGCGCGGAGGCCATCATAGAGGCTTCGCGCAACATGGAACTTTACGATGAAGAGACGGATGCGGAAGTCTACAAGATAGGCATCCACACGCTCGCGGAGTCGCCTTCGATTGACCCGCCCGAAGCGATGATGCAATCGCTTTACGAGCGCGCGAAAGAGCTGGTCGGGAGCGGAAAATTCATCGCCATGATCGGCGGCGAGCATTCCGTGAGCGGACCTGTCATACGCGCTCATGCAGAGCACTACGGGAATCTTTCAGTCTTGCAGGTGGACGCTCACGCAGACCTGCGTGACACCTACGACGGCACGCCGCACTCGCATGCTTCCATCATGGCGCGCGTGACGAAAGACCTGCGCATCCCTTCGGTCCAGTGCGGCATACGCTCTATCTCAGCCGAAGAAGCGCGCGTCCTGGACCAGTTGCCGACGCGCATCTTCTGGGCCAAAGATATAGTCGGACGCACGGACTGGTGGGACGCAGCCGTTGACGCGCTGACCGAGAATGTTTACCTGACGATAGACATTGACGGCCTGGACCCTTCGCTCGTGGCGCAGACGGGCACGCCTGAGCCCGGCGGTCTCGGCTGGTATGAAACTATTGGCCTCATTCGCACGCTGGTCCAAAAACGGCGCGTCGTCGGGATGGACCTCACGGAATATTCTTACGTCGAAGGCCAGAGCGCCTCTGCGTTTCTCTGCGCTAAGCTTATCTATAAATCGCTCGCGTATGTTTTTGAAGGAGAGACGGCGCGTGTGCGCGGGAAAGGACGGTCTGCGGGTTTGACAGTCTGAGAGGTCAAGCAAGCCATTCGAGCACTTCATCGCCTGTCCGTTGCTTGCCGCCGACGACCCGTATGAAATAGTCTTCGAGCGACATTGGTCCAACAGCCGCCACCCCGTCCTGCTCTACCTTGATGCCCTGCCGCAACTGGTCCAGCGAGCCTGAAGCGACGAGCCTACCCTGCGAGATGATGGCAATCTCCGTGCAGAGCCGCTCGACGATTTCGAGTACGTGCGAGGTGAGAAAGACCGTCAGGCCGCGCGCCGTCATCCTCGAGAGCAGGTCTTTGAGCGTGCGCGAGGCGATGGCGTCAACGCCCTCGAAAGGCTCGTCAAGAAAAAGTATCTCAGGGCGATGTATCAGCGCGCAGGCGAGCGAGAGCTTCTTCTTCATCCCGTGTGAATAGTCCACGACCAGCTTCTTCGGCTCGTCCTCAAGCTCCATCAGGGCCAGTAGCTCCTGCGACCGTTCAGCGATCTCCGGTTTGCCCAGACCATACATGCGCCCCGTGAAGGCCAGCATCTCAGCGCCCGTCAGCCGCTCGAAGAGATTCAAATCCTCCGGCACGACGCCTATCCGCCGCTTCACTTCCAGCGGCTCAAGCGAGAGGTCCAGCCCGAGCACGCGAACCTCCCCACTTGTCGGCGCGAGCAGCCCCGTCAGCATCTTGATGGTCGTTGATTTCCCGGCCCCGTTCGGTCCGAGAAAACCAAAGAAGCGCCCACGCTCTACACTGAGGTCTATGTGGTCCACCGCCGTAAAATCCCCGAAGCGGCGGACCAGCCTTTGAGTCTTTACGGCGAGCGCTTGAAGATGGCCGGGCGCGTCGACAGTTTCCATACAGCCTTTTGTACGCGCAGCCGACACGAGCGGTCAAGGATGAGCAAGCGGTTGCTATAAACAACTGGTCCAGGTCGTTCAGCGCATCGCCCGCTGATGTTGTCAGGTCTTCACTGCTCCGCGTTCATTCCAGCCTTCTCATCCCTTCAATAACGGCTGCGCTTCTGTGGCGCGGACGGCTGGGGTAAAGGTGCGGTGTGTGCTCATGAGGAAGGCTGAGGAGCTGTCGCGGGCCGCGTTGCCGTGTGTGGCTGCGAGGCGGACGAAGCGGCTGAAGGCCGTGTTGCCATAGTAGTAGCCGTCACTGGTGCTGATGAGCACATCCGCCGTGTGGCCGACGCGCGGCGCGTGCATGGCCGTATAGAGATTGGCGAGCGCGTCCGGGTAGAGATGCTCCGCCGTGCGCTCGTACCAGGTTGTGTCCGGGGCGAAGCCTTTCTGGTCCAGTTGGCCGGACTGCTGTAGGTCTGTCAGGACGGGCGCAAGATAGAGCGGGTCGCCCGTCAGCGGCTGGTAGCGATAGAGCAATCCGCGACCGTTCTCATATCGCTCGATGCGCGCGGAGCCTCTCTCTCCTTTGACGATGACGGCTGGTCCATCGCGGTGGATGGCGAAGTCCACGCCCTCAAGAGAGGCCACGTCTTCGGCCAGCGCAGAAGCCGCTTCCTCGTCAACCGTGTAGAGCGCGGCAAATCCTATCAAGCCGAAGGCCGGAAGCGCGACGCGTTTGCGTTCCCGTATATCGCGCAGACTCCCCGCCAGTTGGTAGCCGCATTTGCGCAGATGCGTTTGCAGGTTGATGCGCTTGTGCTCGCGCAAACTCATGCCATGGTCCGAGAAGAGCACCATTTCCGTCTCTTCGCCGCAGGCAGCCTGAATCTCCTTGAGTATCTGGTCCAGTGTTTCGAGCGCGACTTCGAGACGCTTTGGCCCGCGTATGTGGAGCAGCCCGTCCGTGCCCTTGAGGAAAGCAAAGAAGTCGCGTGTCTGCGGCGCGCCGAGAAAGCGTTCGCGAAAACGCCGCATGTCCGCGCGCCAGACCGCTTCGGGCGCGACGTAGACGAGGAACTCAAAAGGCAAAGGCTCCTGGTAATCCAGCTCGTCCATATAAGAGGACGGCAGCTTTTCCGGTGTGCGGCGGCCTATGTACTTGCCTATCCCGCCGCGAATCTCACGCGTCTGGCGGTCGAAGTAGAGGCTTTCATAACCGAGCGGAGGAGTCGCCCTGAGCATCGTCGCGAGCGCGATGTTGGTCATCGTCGGAAAGGGCGAGAGCAGCCGCGAGGGTGCGCTGAAGTTGTCAAACAGCCCGCGCTCTTTGGCCGCGCGCATGATGTCGAACGGCACGCCGTCCAGGCAGAGCAGGAGTCTACGCGGGCGTGTGCGGCCTGGACCAGAAACGCCGCCTGTGTCTTGATGATTTATGGGACCAACCCTGTGCTTATTCATTCTGTGGTGCTCTTTTCATTACCCTTGATTTTGTAAGGCTCGCGCAAGCCCTGTTTGGCCTCTTCGTGAGCGTCGTAAACATTTGGCCGGCTCAGCACGGCCTTGTACTGCGAGAGGGCCTCGTTTCTCTTGCCAGCCAGATCGAGCGACTGCGCCGCGCGCAGGTGCGCCATCGTCGCCAGGTTAGCTTCCGCGCCCGCGACGCTTGTGGCGGCGAGGAATTCACGCGCCGCCACCTCGGGCTGGCCCGACTGGACCAGCGCCTCGCCGTAGCGGAAATGTATCAGGTCCAGAGACCGCGCCGCCGCCTCGCGTGTAGAGGTCGAGCGCAGCAGCTCTTCAAAGATGGAGAGAGCTTCGCGGCGCGCTGTGGCGGCCTCGGTGGACTTGCCCGCGCGTTGCTGCTCGGCTGCGAGCGTGATGAGCGCATCGGCGGATTCCAGCTTGAGGATATAGTTGCGCGTGTATTTCGCCGACAGCTCACGCGAAACGGCCAGCGCATCCGCAAAGCGTTTCTCGCGCTTGTAGAGCAGGATGAGCAGCGCCTTCGCATCATCATTGGCCCAGCGGCCCTCGCGCGCCACGCGCTCAAGGGTCAGCAGCCCGCGTTTTTTCGAGCCGCGCACGCCGCCGATGCTCGCCAAAAGCTTGACGGGCAGCGGGAGCGACCCGGCGACGTAATCATAAAGCCCTATGGTTAACTCCGCGTCGTGAAAATTCGGGTCGAGCTTGATGACATCTCGGTGATGGTCCACGGAGTTTGAGCCTTCCTTGAGTGCGCCCATAAAGCTGCGCTGGACGGCTGTCGCAAAGGCTGCACGGAGTCCTTCGGTCGCACCCAGAAAATAGAGCGCCTCCACGTCGCGCGGGTCGCGCTTGAGCCGCGCTTCGGCAAGCTGTTTGGCACTTCTGGTCCAGTCGCGAAACTGCGCGATGACGCGCGGGTCAACCTCGTCTTCGGTCTTCGCGTAGAAGGATTCCGAATTATAGAGACCCGATTGGAGACGCCGAGCCTCGTTGAGCGTCTGAGTCCAGAGGGCGGCGGCGAGGAATTGCGGCCCGGCAGGATGATCGGGAAAGAGGCGTGCCAGCTCTTTGAAATTTCGTCGCGCTTCTTCATAGTCCAAATTGTAGAGCGCCTCGAACCCGCGCGCCCTGAGCTGGTCCAGCCGCGCACGGTCGGCCTCGCTCATCATTGCGCGCGAAGGCTGCTGTTGGGGTTGTTGACCGAAGACAAGCGTCGGCACAAACATCAATAAAGCGGTGACAAGCATCAAGATCAATTTCTTCACGGTCATAACTCCGGCGACTGGCTCAATCATTCATCCCTCGTCCCTTAACTGGTGTCCTTCATCCACGGCGATTCTAAGGTGCGACGTAAATCTTGCGGCCCTTGGTCGGAAGGGAGCCGCCCGTGGCGACTCCTGCAAGCCCGCCTAAAAGCCCGAAAGTCAGCTTACCAATTCCCGGGTCGTCGCTGAAAGGGTGCCTTGAATCGTAGATCGCGCCGATGCCAACGCCAACGCCGATGCCGATGGCAGCCCCTATGAGCGCGTTGACATGCTTCGCGCGCCTGTTTCTGATTTCCGTCACCTCTTCTCTGGGGAGGACCACACGCTGCCAATCGCCGAAAGGTTTGGCTACCTCAAGAAACAACATCTCATCGGTAACCTTCAAGACCTCGCCTTCAATCTCCTGTCGCTTAGTGGTGTGGACGACAATCTTTGTGCCCGCTTTTAGCTTCTCAACATTTCCCCAATCGCTTAGCTTGCCCTGAGCCATGACAGCGCATGATGACAAAGCGGCTATCAGGCATGCGGCCAGGACTCTTCTACAAAATAACATTTCCGGTCTCTCCTTTATGAAAAATTCTCCGGATACTTAACACCCGCCCCCGTGTTAAAAATCACTACCTGCTCGTCCTCTTTAATCTGGTCCGAATCAATCAGCCTGCGTAGCGCGGGCAGACACGCAGCGCCCTCCGGTGCAACGAAGACGCCTTCCAGCGAACCTATCTCGCGCGTCGCCGCGAGCAGCTCTTCGTCCATCACGTCGATTGCCGTCCCGCCGGAAGCACGCACCGCATCGAGTATCAAAAAATCACCGATGGCGCGCGGCACGCGTAGGCCCGAAGCCATCGTCGCGGCGTTCGGAAACTCTTCGGCGAAACGCTCTCCCTGCTCGAAGGCGCGGACGATGGGAGCGCAGCCCGCCGCCTGTACGGAGACCATGCGCGGGCGCTGCTTGCCAATCCAGCCGAGGGTCTCCATCTCTTCAAAAGCCTTCCACATCCCGATGAGTCCGGTGCCGCCGCCGGTCGGGTAGATAATCACGTCCGGCAGTTTCCAATTCAGTTGCTCGGCCAGCTCGTAACCGAGTGTCTTCTTGCCTTCAACGCGATAAGGCTCTTTCAGCGTTGAGACATCGAACCAGCCTTCAGGCTCTTTGCGCCGCGCGACTTCAGCGCCGCAATCGGTAATCAACCCGTCGAGGAGCGTAACGTGCGCGCCCATCTGCTCGCACTCTATGACGTTGGCGCGCGGCGTATCCTTCGGCATAAAGATGTGAGCTTCGAGGCCAGCACGCGCTGCATAAGCCGCCAGAGCGCCCGCAGCATTGCCAGCCGAAGGGACCGCCAGCTTGCGCGCGCCCAGCTCTTTCGCCATCGAGACCGCCGCAGACATCCCGCGCGCCTTAAAGCTCTGCGTGGGGTTCTGCGATTCGTCCTTGATGTAAAGCTGCTTGAGGCCCAATCGCGCGCCCAGTCGCGGCGCGGGCAAAAGCGGCGTCCAGCCTTCGCCTAAAGAGACGATGTGCTCGTCTTTCCGGACCGGCAGGACTTCTCTATAACGCCAGAGGTCTGCTCTGCGCCCCCGCAAGGATTCTTTTGTCAAAGTGCGCGCGGCGCACTCAAGGTCATAACGGACCAGCAGCGGCTTGCCACATTGCGTACAGAGGTTGTGCAAGCGTTGTGCCTCTTGACAGAGGCCGCACGCGGCGCATTCCAGATGCGTGACATACACGATAGTTGAATCTCCCTTTTGAGAATATGCCTGATGATCGGAAACAATAGATTTTACGCGCAAAAGGGCACAAAGAGGTAAAGCAACACGGTGAAAGCGCCGCTCGCGTGCGTGCGGCCATAAGAAGACCCGCACGGCAGCTCGGCCCGGTCCGCAAGCCCTCATCCGGGATTATTCTTAGACAATCTATTTCTGCCAGGTGGAGCAATCATGCTGCACCGATGGGACAGACGCGGGCGGCAGGTGACAAGTCGAGAGCAAAGCTTTATCTTGTCACTTATCGCTTTTTACTTATCATTAATCTATGGCTATCAAACTACTGGCGCTGGACCTGGACGGGACCCTGCTAAATTCGCGCGGTGACATATCCGAGCGCAACCGGCTGGCGCTCGTGGCCGCGAGGGAAAAGGGCGTCCGTGTGGCGCTCGTCACTGGCAGGCGTTTTCGTGATGCGCGCCCGCTGGCGCTTGAGCTGGGGCTGGACGTGCCGCTCATCGCGCACAACGGCGCGCTGACCAAGCATGCCCGCACGCTCGAAACCGTGGAGGCCATACTGCTGCCGCACGAAGCAGCGCGGGAGGTCCTGCGCGTCGGTCGCAGGCACAACATGGATGCAATGATTAGCGACGATGCGGAGGGCCTGGGCGTGCTCGTCTACGATCACATCAACCATGACAACCACCCGCTCACGAGGTACATCGCCTGGGCCAAACGCATACATGGCGCGGAGGCGGAAGAGGCTATCCGTAAAGTCTCTTCGCTCGAAGAATATCTGGACCACTCGCCCGTGCACATAGGCTTTTCGGGAAACTGCGCAACCATAGAAGCTTTCGCAGAAGCCTTGAAATGCGAGCTGGGAGAGAGCATCAAGGCTTTCGCCACCATCTATCCCAAACAGGACTTCGCGCTCGTAGACGTGCTGCATCCCGCAGCCTCTAAGGGCGCAGGGGTCGCGGCCACCGCCAGGGAGTTTGGTATCTCTCGACATGAAGTCATGGCCGTGGGCGATAATCTCAACGACCTAGAGATGCTTCATTACGCGGGCTTGGCCGTCCGTATGGGCAATGCGCAGGCGGCCCTCTGCGAGTTTGCGGAATTTCACACGACGGCCACCAACGATGAAGACGGCGTGGCCCAGGCCGTCGAAAGGTTCATACTCAATAACAGTCAGGAGTCCGAGAGTCTGAGAGTCTGAGAGTCAAAGGCATCAAGACTTTCTTTGTCCTTGTCTTTTGACTCCAGACTCCAAGACTCCTGACTTATTCCAAGGAGCAGACATGGCAAATCGAACAGCAGTGATTCAGACAAACAAGGGGACGATCCGGTTTGAGCTACTCGAAACCGAAGCGCCGAAGACGACGGAGAATTTTCGTCTTCTGGCCGAGCGCGGCTTTTATGATGGCGTGATTTTTCATCGCGTGATTAACGGCTTTATGATTCAGGGCGGCGACCCTACGGGGACGGGCCGCGGCGGTGAATCTGCCTGGGGCGGTCGCTTCAAAGACGAGATTAACCGCTCTTCGCCTGTCTACCAGCGCGGCTATAAGGCTGGCACGGTCGCTATGGCGAACGCTGGACCAAATACCAACGGCTCGCAGTTTTTTATCATGCATGCTGACTACGCGCTGCCGCCCAACTACACCATCTTCGGTCGCGTCACAGAAGGCCAGGACGTGGTTGACGCCATCGCCTCAGTCCAGACTGGACCCGGCGATAAGCCCACCTCGCCGGTGACGATGGAGAAGGTCACGATAGAAGAATAAAAGGAGACGCGGCAACGCGGCAGTGTGAACGCAGCGGCGGCGCGTGAGCAGAAGAGCTTGAACCATTGATTCATTTAATCATTAACTTATTGGACCAGTGAATCAATGATTAAATAAATCAAAGGGCCGATAGCTTTTTCTTCATCGTCCATCTGGCCGCGTTCATCTTTACGCCTTCGGCGCAGCCGCGTTTCCGATATTGATCGGGCCAAAGCCGTGGCCCAAGCCGGGTGCCGTGCGTATCGCTTCGGTGACGAAACGCTTGGCCGTAGCGACGGCTTCTTCGAGGCTCAGCCCGAGACCGAGGCCGGCGGCGATGGCTGCCGAGAGCGTGCAGCCCGTGCCGTGTGTCGAGGTCGTCTCGATTCTCTCGGCGCGAAAGACCGTCAGCTTCCCTCCGTCATCGAGCAGGTCCAGCGCCTCTCCCTCAAGATGCCCGCCTTTGACCAGCACAGCGCGCGCGCCCATCTCGCGCAACATGCCAGCGGCTCGGCGCATGGCCTCTTCATTCCTGATCGAGAGGCCCGTCATGCGCTCGGCCTCGGGGATGTTTGGCGTGACGACACGCGACAGCGGCATCAATTCCCGCACGAGCGAGTCCAGCGCCTCGTCGTCTATCAAATCGAAACCTGAAGTCGAGCGCACCACCGGGTCAACCACAGGCGCTGGCAATCCCGTCTCACGAAAGAGCCGCGCCGTCTGGACGATAATCTCGCGCGTCGGCAGCATCCCCGTTTTGGCAGACGCCACGCTGAAATCTTCCACAACCGCGAGCACCTGCGCGCGCAAAGTCTCTGCCGTCTGGTGAGCAGCGCCGAAAACACCCGTCGTATTCTGAAACGTAAGAGACGTGACGGCGGCGACGGCGAAGCAGCGGAAGGCCGTGAACGCCTTCACGTCCGCGACAACTCCTGCGCCGCCCGAAGGGTCGAACCCCGCGATGGTCAGCGCCACAGGCGGCCTGACCGCTTCCTTATTCTTCATCAATTCAAGCATACCGGAACATGCGCCCGCCTGACCAACATCCATTCGTGACTTGTTCTGAAAAATAGATGCAGAAAATTTTTCCCGCGACAATCCGGCGGCGCGGCACCTCGCGTATATCCTGTGAACGCCACGAAACGAGAGACTAACTTGGAGGAGAAGGTAAAAACGTGAAAACAATTCTTGGTTTACTGCTGCTGGCTGTCGCTTCGCTGACATTTGGGACATCGACTGCTTCCGCGCAAAACAATAATCCGATGGTCGGCGGCGCTGCCATGTATCGCAGCAAGGACATCGTTGACAATGCCGTCAACTCTGCCGACCACACGACGCTGGTCGCCGCCGTCAAGGCCGCAGGGCTGGTGGATACGCTCAAAGGCAAAGGCCCCTTTACGGTCTTCGCGCCGACAAACGCGGCCTTTGATAAGCTCCCGGCTGGCACAGTCAACACGCTGCTCATGCCCGAGAACAAAGAGATGCTGACGCGCGTGCTGACTTACCACGTCGTCGCGGGCAAGTATGATGGTAAAAAGCTGATGAAGCTCATCAAGAGCGGCGGCGGGATGGCAACGCTCAAGACCGTCAGCGGCGATACGCTGGTTGCCAGGATGAACGGGATGAACGGCATCACCCTGACAGATGAGAAGGGCGGCACTTCAAACGTGTCTATCGCCAACGTCTATCAATCCAACGGTGTCATACACGTTGTTGATACGGTTCTGATGCCGCAGTAGCCGCCGCAGCCCTTTCAATTTATACTGGCCTTGAAAGGCGTTTCTATCATTCAAGGGGAAACGCCTTTCCGGCCTTTTGGTCCAGACCATAGTACAGGCTTGGAGATTCAGCAGATGAACAGACGCTCATTCTTTTCATACGGCTTCGCTTTCGGAACGGTCGCTGCCCTTTCCTCCGCGCCGCTTGCTTCAGCTTTGAATTTTCTGGAAGTGTTGGCCCAAGAGACAAACGCGAGTCCCATCGGGAGAATTGTCAAAACGGATGAAGAGTGGAAGCGGATTCTGACTCGGGAGCAATACTACGTGACGAGGCAAAAAGGGACCGAAGCGCCCTATTCAAGCCCGCTTAACAAGATTCACGCCGAGGGAACTTTCGTCTGCGTCTGCTGCGAGCTTCCGCTTTTCAGCTCGAAGGCCAAGTTCGACTCGCACACGGGCTGGCCCAGTTTCTGGACACCCATCGCCAGCCAGAATGTCCGCGAAGAAACAGACAACAGCCTGTCTGAGACGCGCACGGAAGTTTTGTGCGCCAGATGCGACGCTCATCTCGGACACGTCTTCGACGACGGCCCGCCACCCACAGGTCTGCGCTATTGCATGAATGGCGTGGCCCTCAAGTTCGTCAAAAAGAAGTGACGCTCTCCGGCGCGGATTGAACAGACGGATTTTTAGAGACCTACATGAAGGACCGGCTATCTGCGCGGTCGCCTCGAACCGCCGGCAATAAGTCCGCAAAGTTTATTCTGGTCCATTCAGAATCGCGCCGACTATCTCTTTCAAATGGTCCGCATCATTAAGCAGGCGGATGGCGGCGATGCCCCGTGCGCCTGCGCGCAGGCAGGCGTGTGCGTTTTCGAGCGTGACGCCGCCGAGCGCGAGTAGCGGAAAGGGTGCGAGGGCGCGCGCAGCTTCTCTCAGTTTGTCCGGGCCGAGGGGCGGGCCGAAGCCTCTTTTTGAGGGAGTCTTGAAGATTGGTCCGAGAACGGCAAAGTCAGCTCCAAGGTCGCGTGCGGAGCGCGCCTGGTCCAGTGTGTGTGTAGAGACGCCTATCAGAAAGTCTGTGCCGAAGGCTTGGCGGATGATGTGCGGCTCAAGCGAGTTGGCGGCGAGGTGTACGCCGTCTGCTCCGGCGGCGCGTGCGATGTCTGCGCGGTCGTTGACAAGCAGGCGCGTTGGGCTGTCGCCTGTAATTTCGGCGGCGCGTGCGGTCAACTCGTAGAGCGTGTGTGGCCTTAGATGCTTTTCGCGTAGCTGTATGAGAGAGACGCCCGCATAGACGGCTGCACGAACGAGCGCGAGTAGTTGACGGAAATCTTCACTCGCCGGAGTGGTCCGGGGCGTCGTCTCGCCGCTGGTAATCAGATAGGTGATCGGCTGTGGCAGGCTGAGCGGCATCTTTGATAGTCGCGGGCGCTGGCTGTTGCCCTTCGAGAGCGCGCACGGTCTGACGAAAATGTGCCATCTCCCAGATGGCTATCGCGAGGTTGAGCACGCCGAGGCCCGTCACGGCGCCGCGCACCCAGCCGGAGGCGACGGCCAGTTGGAGGCTGTAAAGCCCTGTCTTGCGCGCGGCGAGGAGGAGAAAATAGTTATCGCCCCAATCGCTCAGCCCGAACGGATGCGCCCAGGGCAAGAGCGTCAGCACGATGCCTATCTCCAGGCACAGGATAATGTAAAAGATGACTGAAAGCCTTGCAGACATATCTCTTGAATCGTAAATCCTCAGTCCGGAAATCGTCAACCGTGAAAGGCAGTTCTTAACGCATCAACGCTGGAAGGAGTGGGCGCGTCGAATCGTCAATAGATAAAAGCTATCCTTCTCTATTCAAGCGTTGACGAATTACTTGCTGGCCTTCTGCGCTTCAAGCTCGCGTAATTTTTCTGCGACGCCGCGGTATGAAACGTTGATACCGTAGACTTCCGTGAAGATGTCTATCGCGCGGTCCAGGTCGCCCATCAACTCGTAGGCCGTGCCCAGCTCAAAACGCAGCGCCTGGTATTCGTCTTCGGTATGGCCGGGCGCGTCCAGCCCCTTCTTGAACCACATGGCCGCGAGCTTTGGCATATCCTTGCGCAGGAAACAGTGGCCGAGCATGTTGCAACACTGCAAGTAACGCGGCGTGCCGTCGCGCGGCGCGACCAGGTTGGCGGCGGTCTGCAACTCTTCGATGGCCTCGTTCAAAAGCTCCATCTCCTGATAGGCCAATCCAAGGTTGTAATGCGTCTCAAAGTCTTCATCGGTCGGCGTGGGAGATTGTTCTTCGACCGCGGTGCGGAATTCATCGAAGATTTCGGCCAGGCCCGGGTCGATTCCGGCGCGCCCTCCTGCCCCGGCCTGTGTCGCAGACGCTCCGGCGGAAGCTGTCTGCGCGCCCTTCTCGGAGGCCGCAGACTCCAACTGCGCGAAAGCGTCATCTATCTCGACGGGCAGAGCTTCGGCGTCGGGCACGGTATCCGGCGCGAGGTCGTCAGCCTCCAGCTCTTCAAATTGGACCAACTCTGCGGGCGAGTCGGGCTGAGCGGCTGAAGCAGCGGACGAAGCGTCTACCAGGCCGAGCTTCTCGCGGCGCGCTGTAATCTCTGAGTGCCGGCCGAACTGGCGTTCGAGCAGGTCCAGCGTGTCGAGCGCAATGTCAGCGTAGCCCTGCGTGATATAAAAATCCACGCTCTCCAGCTCCTGCCGCATCAAGGCTTCGCGGCGCTGCTCTTCGGAGGTGCGCAGCTCTACGCCTTTCTCCTCAGCGACGGGCCTCTGCTCTACACTGCCCGTGTGAAACTCGAATTCCTGAAAGCTCTCCGGTGCAGGCTCTGCCGCGGCAATCTCTTCCGAGACGGTGGAAGCGAGAGAGCCATCATCGGTCCATTCGTTGAGGTCCGCGAAAGAGACGGACGAACTGGCCGACAGAGGCTGCGCGGCGTTGGTTTCAAACAGCTCGCTTTCAAAAGAGCTTTGCTGAGGCGAGTCGCCCTCAAGAGCATTACTCTCAAAAGCGTTGTTCTCAAAAGCGTTGCTCTCGAAGCTCTGGCTTTCCAGAGTCTGGCTCTCAATCATGCCGAAGCCTGTTTCCGCTTCAACCTCCTGGAAAGATTCCGGAGCGGTCTCCTCGCCCGCCAGCGAGAAGGTCTCAAAGGTGGGAATCTCCGTGCTGAAAGCTGGCGGCGATGGCATAGGCGCGGCTTCTTCAAAACCTCTCTCTTCGGGCGCGCCGCCCAGAGCATAAAGGCGGTCAATATAGTCCGTCCGTTCGGGCGTCAGCCGGACGAGCTGTTCGAGCGCGTATCGTTCTTCCTCTTTGAGACCGCTGGCTTCGGCGGCGTCCAGCAAACGCTCAAGCGCCGCGCGCATCTTCTCGTCGTCGCGCTGCCAGGCGTAGATGCGTATCAGCAGCCGCAGCGCGTTAATCTGTTCGGGATTGCGCGCGAGGACTTCCGTCAGGAGTTCCATCAACTGGTTCTCTTCACGCCCCGAAAGCATCTGCTCAGTGATGTTGGTCAGGACGCGGACAGCCGACTCTGCATCGTCCAGCTTGAGATAGAGCCTTGCCACATCAACAAAGCCTTCGTGTCCCCAGACCTTGCGCTCGACCAGCGTTGCCGTCACGTATTCGGCAGCGGCAGCATCCTGCGCCTCAAAATAGGCGCGTGCCAGCAGTCGCATAAACTCGGAGTTATCCGGCTCCTGGTCCAGAGCGCGTTCGAGAAATTCAGCCGCCTCGTCCGCCGTGCCGAGCGCGATGTGCGTCTCTACGAGGCCCTGCATCGCGGCTATGTCTTCGGGAGCCAACTCAAGCGCGCGCTGGTAGGCTTCGAGCGCGCGTTCGTGCGAGCCGCGCACGCGAAGCTGCGCTCCGGCTTCCGTAAAGGCGCGTGCCGCTTCCGTAGGAAGATTCTCGCGCAGATAGCCTTCGGCGAGCTTGAGTCGGATTTCAGTATTTTGCGGGTCGAGGTCTGCAATCTTGCGGAAGACATCGAGCGCCCGATTAGCGTTGCCGTTGCGCGTATAGCTTTCCGCGATGACCAGATATTGAGCGCGAGCTTCGACCACCTGCCCCTGCGTTTCGTACAATTCGGCGAGCGCCCCTGCAATCTCCGGGTCGCCCGGCGAGAGACGGTCTATCTTCCTGTACATCGCGATGGCTTTGAGAGCAAAGCCCTGGCGGTGATAATGCTCCGCGATACGCGCAAAGCATTGGATGGCTTCCTGCGGCTTGCCGGTGCGCACGTAGAGGTCGCCGAGCATGTTGAGCACAGTGAAATCCGTTTCATCGTGCTCTACAATCTGGCGGTATTCTTTGATGGCTGCGGGAATCTTGCCCTGAGCAAGGTATTTCTCAGCCGCACGTATAACCTTTGCTTTATCGAAAGCCATCAGGGGTCGCCTGTCTCTTCAAAATTGTTGTCGCAGAACCGCAACGGCGGGAGGCCCGGCTGCGAGGCCGGAGAAGAAATGCATCGCCAACATCACGCTCACCAGGGACGCCTGCTCCGAGAAGGCGTCAGACAACTTACGCTAACACGCGTAAACGTTGAGTGTCAACGGCTTTTACTCTCAGGCACTTAAAGCCTGAAATCGCGCCGCGAAAATCTAAGAAAAGGTCTTTCCTGGTCCACTTGAAATCAACCGATTCAATCAACGCAGACGCGCCATCCGAAGCTTTAGCTTCGCAGCGGGGCGCGCATTCCCTTCTCCTGCGGCTGGCCGAAGGGGTGGCCACGGCTGGCTTCCTGCTCTACGCCGTCTTTGCGCCGCACTCCATCGCGGGCGCGGAGATGAGCCTGGCGATAGTCGGCGCTGGCTGGTTCTTGCGAACGATACTCATGCGCCGGACTGGGTTTCGCCCGACGCCGCTTGATCTTCCCATCTGGCTCTTTTTCGGCTGGACCATTCTCTCGGCTTTCTTCTCGCAAGAATCGCTCATCAGCCTGCTCAAAATTCAATCCACCTGCGTCATCCTCCTTTTCTATCTGGCGCAGGCCGTCATCACAAGGCGCACTGTTATCCTCGTCGTCGCGCTGATGATCGCATCCGGTGTCGCAGGCTCTTTGTGGAGCGTGCTCGAAACCATACGTGGACGGGGCGTCGTGATAGAGCGGATGACGGACGACAGCCCTTTTCGAGAAAGGCTCGGCGCAGGGGATGCTATCTGGCGCGTGGGTTCCAGGCGCGTTAATTCAGTCGCAGAGATTGATGAGGAGATCAGGAAAGGAAGGGCCGGCGAGCGGCTCGGCATCAGCTTTATCTCTGAGGGTGAGAACGGCGAATGGCCTGACCTGATGGTGACTGAAGAAATGAAGGCGCGTCCCGCACCTTCCGGGATAGAGAGCTTTGGTCCAACGCATCGCTTTCGCGCTTCGGGCTGGACGCGCCATTACGAGACCTTTTCCGAGACGCTGCAAATTCTCACGCAGCTCGCGCTCGGACTGGCGCTCGCGTACCTGTCCGCTCGCCGCACGCGCCGTCAAGCCATCATCTCAATCATCGCCTGCTCTCTGCTGGCAACAGGCATCATCCTGACGGCTATGCGGACCGTGCTCTTTGCCACGGTCATCGGCGCGTCTCTCATCGCCTGGCGCTCTCTGCGCGGGCGTTCGCGCCTGGTCCTCCTCGTGGTCATCGCGCTGGTCTTCTGCACGGGCACGCTCATCGTCTGGCGCACGCGCGCCAGCCAGTCTCTGACGCTTCAGGATGCCAGCTCTACCTTGCGGCTGCGCGTGGCGCGCACGGGCCTGGCGCGCATCCCGCTCCATCCCTTCTTCGGTCACGGGATGGATGCCGTCAAGAAGCACTGGGAAGAATGGGGCTTTCCCGGCAGGGAGATGATTCACCTGCACTCGACGCCGCTTCAAATAGCTTTCGACAGAGGCTTGCCCGCTCTTATTTTCTGGCTCTGGATGATGGCGGCCTTCTGGCGGCTGGCAACCCGCGCCGAAAGGAGCGCGCGTCAAGAGCAGGATGCTGGCAGGCATGGGATTCTGCTCGGCGCGACCGGGGCGCTCGCGGGATTCTTCGCCAGCTCTCTTGTCAACTACAACTTCGGTGACGGAGAAGTGGCGCTCGTTTTCTTCTGGTTGATGGGAGTAGTCGTTGCGCTCTCAGTCAGAGAGAGAGCTAATGTCAGATAACGTCCGCGAAGTTCTTGCGCGTCCTGGCAAACCACCAGTAACCGAAGATAAAGAGGATGAGGGCGAAGACTGTGAAGTAAGCCATCCCGGTCCAATCCGGCATCGAGCCTTCGAGCATGATGCGACGATAGCTGGCGACGAGCGCCGTGAAGGGATTGGCTTTGATAAAAGGGCTGTAAGGCGCGGGCACTAAGCTTTCAGGATAGATAATCGGCGTCAGGTACATCCAGGCCATCAAGAGCAGCGTGATGCCCTGCACTATATCGCGCAGAAAGACTCCGAGCGAGGCCAGCAGCCAGGCCGCGCCGAGCGTCGCCAGAAGCTGCGGCACAACCAGCGCGGGCAGCCAGAGCAGCGTCGCTTGAAGCTGGCCGCGAATCAAGAGGGCCGCGACGAGCAGGGCGAGAGTACCGAACATTTGAGTAGCGAGCGCGGCCAGCGTCTGCGCTACGGGCAGAGTTTCAAGCGGAAAGACGACGCGCTTGACGAGGTTGGCGTGCGAGACAATCGTGCCGGATGAAAGCTGCAAGGACTCCTGAAAGGCCGTCCAGGGCAGCAGCCCGCAGAAGAGATAGAGCGCGTAATCCCAAGCCGACCCGCTCTCGCCGAAACGCGCGTGAAAGATGCCCGCGAAGATAAAGGTAAAGATGGCGATCATCACGACCGGCGTCAGGATGGCCCAGACGATACCGAGGACAGAGCCTTTATAACGCGCCGCCAGCTCGCGTCTCGTGAGCGATGCGATTAAATCGAAACGACGCGGCAATTCCCACAATGGCCGCCATACCGCACGCCTCGCTGTCTGTGCCGAAATCATCAGTTGACAGTCTAGAGAGTCCGGAGTCCGGAGTCTAGAGTCCCCGGTCCGTTGTTAGAAGAATTAGCCTTTGACTCCCGACTCCAGACTTACTAGACTCCAGACTTATGAGCGTTGCCTTGCGCGTCGAGAAGATTTCCAAGCAGTACAGGATTTACGATCATCCCGGTGATCGCCTGAAGGAATCTCTAACGCGCGGGCGCTGGAAGTATCACAGAGAGTTCTGGGCGCTGAGCGACATCAGCTTCGAGATTGAAGCGGGGACGACGACAGGCATCGTTGGACCAAACGGAAGCGGCAAATCCACTCTGCTCCAAATCGTCACCGGCACTTTAGAGCCGACGCACGGCTCCGTCTGGTACGACGGTCGTGTCGCCGCGCTGCTCGAACTAGGCGCGGGCTTCAACCTTGAATTCACCGGCATCGAAAACGTCTTTATGAACGCATCCCTGATGGGCTTTTCGCGCAGCGAGACGGAAATGTTGCTGCCTGAGATAGAGCGCTTCGCGGAGATCGGCGCTTTTATACACCAGCCCGTCAAGACCTATTCGAGCGGGATGTACGTTCGCCTGGCTTTTGCCACGGCCATCAGCACCAACCCGCAGATTCTCATCATTGACGAAGCCCTCTCGGTCGGCGACGCTCTCTTTCAACATCGCTGCCTGCGCCGCATCAAGCAGATGCAGCAGGAGGGCACGACCATCCTCTTCGTCTCTCACGACCCCTCGGCTATCAAGGCTCTCTGCTCGCGCGCCATCCTTCTCAACGGCGGGCGCATTGACACGGACGGCGCTCCCTCCGACGTGCTCAATCGCTACCAGGGATTGATTATGGAACGCGAAGAGGCTTACGAGGCCGAGCAGCCTGCTTCGCTAAAAGAACGCGCGGAGACTGGTCCACAAGAGCAGATTGAGGCGGAGCTGCTGGACCAGCGTAGTCCCGCGCTGCGCTATGCCTTCAGGCACGGCGACCGGAGCGCGGAAGTGCTCAGCGCAGAGATACTCAATGCTTCCAGAGGCAACGCCGACCTGGTTGAAACAGGCGAGCCGCTCATGGCGCGTATGCGCGTCCTCTTTCACAGAGATATTGAAGAGCCTGTCTTCGGCTTTCTCATCCGCAACCGCCACGGGATACATGCTTACGGCGCGAACACAGAGCAGAAGGGATTGCAATTCGGCACGGTCGAGCGCGGCGAGGTCGTCGAAGTCTCCTTCACTTTCGATTGCTGGCTCGGCACAGACCTCTACAACGTCTCCTTCGCAGTACACTCTGCCGACGGCATCAGCTACGACTGGCTCGACGGCGCGGTCTTCTTCCGCGTCGCCAGCGCCGCTGCGGTCGAAGGCATCGCCAACTTGAACGCCAGCGCGGGCGTGCGGCGTTTGGGCCACGCCGCCTCCGTAGCAGAAGATGAAGACACGGAGGTGAGCGCGCACAGTGGCTGAAAGAGAGGTTCGCGACATCCTGCTGGAAATACGCGAGCGCGTGCGCTCAGGGGCGACTGAGAAGCGCGCCGGAGCAAACAGCTTGCGCACAGGTGACATTATTAGTCGCGCACAGCAGACAGGATTGGACCAACAGCCAGCCTCCCAGGTTAATGCGAGCGGAGCGCCTGCTGCTTTAGAGCGGCTCAAATCTCATCTGGCGATAACCGCGCGCGCGCAGGACCAACTACCACCGCTCACGACGAAGCGCGAGGGGCTGGCGGCGCGGCTCGAACTGTGGCTCAAGCGACAGGCCAGACGCTCTACGCACTGGTATGCCTGGGAGCAGGTCAACTTCAACTCGGCGGCCCATCATGCCTTGCGTGACCTCGCCGCGGCGCTCGCTGACTACCAGCAGCAACTGGTGAGCATGCACGCGCAACTCTCTTCCCTGCGAGAGCTTGAATCAGAGACTGGCTCACGCTTCGCCTCTTTTGAATCGAGGCTGGCGGCGCTTGAGCACAGGGCTGCCGGCAGTAGCGAAACAGAGCTACGCGCGGAGGTCGCGCAACTTCGTCAGGAATTTGAAACAAAACTCTCTCGGCTGAGCCTTGAGCAGAGCGGGCACATCGAGCAGCTTGAGGACGAGCAGCGCGTCAGCTTCAAACAGTTGGCGCTCGAAATCCATGAGACGGCAGCCAGCGCCGAGCGCGCCGCCAGCATTCTGCAATCCAGGCTCGAAGAGCTTGCGCTTCATCTTGAAGAGCAGCGCGTCACGCGATGAGCGAGAAGCTTAAAAATCTTTACGTGCGCGCGGGCATAGAGGACATCGCGGAGTTTTACCGCACGCGTTATGTCTCCGAAGAACTGCTCGACGCGCGCTACTTCGACGCCCTCAATCGTTTCGATATACGTTGGGCGCGCACGCTCTGGGTCTATGACAACGTGAGGCCGGGCGCGAAGGTTCTGGACCTGGGCTGCGGCGGCGGCACGCTGGCCCTGCTCAAACGCAAGGGCGTGACGCTCTACGGCGTTGACATCTCGGCTGATTGCGCGGCCATCTCAAAACGCAACGGCTATGATGCGACCTGCGTCGCGCGCCTCACGGCCCTGCCCTTTGCTGACGCGACGTTTGACGCGGTCGCCAGCCTGGACGTGATGGGCCACATAGAGTTTGAAGAGAAGGATTCGGTGCTCTCCGAGATCAGTCGTGTGCTCAGGCGCGGAGGCGTCACGCTGCACGGGATAGAATGCCTGGACCGCTCGAAGCGCAAAGACTATGACGAGATGGATGCGGAAGAGCTGCGCCGCTTTATCTCTATAGACGGGCACGTCGGGATGGAAGACGAGCATGAGATCGCCGCTCGCTTTCGTCGCTTCTTCAAGCACGTCCGCGCAGAGCCGCGTTACGCCGTCTGCCAGAGTCAGGAAGAGTTGCTCAAGCAGGCAGACGAATACGGCACGCCTCTCTGCGATCCTGACTTCCTGGAATACCTGCGCGGCATGTCCTTCAAAGAGCGGCGCGCTTTCAACCTGGCGATGGGCTATGTCTTCGAGAAGATTTCTGAGCAGGAGATTAGTCTGCCCCGCAGCGAATACCTTTTGCTCAAGGCTTCGGACGCGCCGCTCGGCAGCTTCTACAAAGAGCATGGCGACCGCAGCCAACTCTTTCCGGCGGCGAGCGAGTTGGCGTCGCCGCCAGCCCCTCTCCGGCTGGACCACTCGACGCACGCGAGGTTTGACGGTGGCTGGTACGAGGCCGAAATGTTTCCGCCCGTCGCACGCTGGATGGGAAGACGCGCTCGCATAAACTTTAAGGCCAGCGCCTGCTCGAAGCTGCGACTGGATGTCACAACCCACATGCCTGAGCTGGACCAGCGCCCGCTTGCTCTCGAATTCTTTCTCAACGGCGAGCGCGTCCTTTCACTCTCGCTGATTCGTCATGGCTGGCTGGAGCTTGAGATGCAAGCAGCCGCGCAAAATGAGGAGCAAAGCAGACTGGCCCATAGTTATGAGCTTGAGATTCGGGCCAGCCGCACATGGCAGCCGCGCCCTGATGATGCACAGCGAAGGGATGATCGGGAGCTTTCCGTCGCCGTCTGCAATATAGAGATTCTGCCTTGAAAGAGCATTCCGCAGCGTTCGGCCACGTCTCAAGATTTCACTCTCAACGCGACACTCTCGACGTAAACTCCGAGCAGCCTGTCATCATCGCTCAAGCCATAAGAGGCCGGAGATTCCGCGTCGGGGAGGCCGAAGTCGAGGACGTTCTTCTCTCGCAGCAGCTCTACGGGCACGTCCACCCTGTAAGCTTTCGGCCCCGGCCTTTTGAGCGTCCACGTCGTCAATGATTGCCCGTTCAGCCGCACCTCCACGCGCTGCTGTTCATGCTTGCCCGCGACGATAAATGCGCCCATCCTGACCTCAAGCGTGCGTGCTTCCCTCTGGTCCAGAGAGAAGACTATGGCCGCGCGCCTCGCCCTGGTCCAGCGATACGAAGGCTCGCGCACGCTCCAGCCATACCACAAATACTGGTCCGCTTCCGGCTGCCGCAAGTCAATCAACATCTCGGAAGTCAGGGAGGGAAATCGCGCGGGCTGCTCCGTTTCATCCAGGCGCAGGGATTGGCCCTGTTCCGGCGCAGCCGCCTCTTCTCTTCTCAAATCAACGACATTGACGGGGCACTTCCATAATTCGAGCGGGAGCAAGCCTTCTTGCGCGCCCGGAGCAACGCTTTGAGGCTCGATAATAATATTGCGAAAGCCCATCGCCAGCAGCCCCTCGCAGAACCGCTGGCCTCCCTCTCCGAGCAATCTGTCAAGGCCGCCCAAATGTCTCAACTGCTCCTGCGAGACCCTGGCGACAAACCCGGTCGCGATGGGTTGATGATGAAAGATTTGCAACATCGCCGCGTAGCCATCTGCCCGGACCAGCGGCAGGTTGAGCACAGGGCCTTTAACAATCTGGTCCAGACCCTGCGGCGGAGCGAAAGGCTTCTGCCGCGGGATGGGCGAATATGCTTCAGCCACAACCCATAAAAGCAGCAGCGCGCTGGCCGCCGTGCTCCAACGGCGGCCAACTCGTCTCGCCAGCGCATCCCTGGTCCAGTTGATTCCTGCGGCGGCGGCGATCATCCAGAAGAACATCGCCATCACGACGAAGCGCACGGGCGTGCGTCCGACATCGAAGGGCGGGACGCGCGCGAGCAGCGCGTAAGGCAGGGGAAAGCCCGTCTCCATCCGTAAGACTTTGAGGGTTGGTCCAAGACTCAGCATAAAGAAGAAGAGGGCTATCAAGGCGGCTGTG
Organism: Pyrinomonadaceae bacterium; assembly: GCA_036399835.1. Taxonomy (GTDB): domain Bacteria; phylum Acidobacteriota; class Blastocatellia; order Pyrinomonadales; family Pyrinomonadaceae; genus DASYML01. The sequence continues at coordinate 23,204 of DASWMI010000057.1, forward strand.
CGTGCTCGGCGGTCTGCGGCCTTGAAGAGTCCGAGCAGGCCGAGTATGAAGAATGGAAACCCTACAAATATTTCGTAGCCCCCGATGCCTATCATCCCGGCGTCGAGAGAGGAAAAGAGATTGCCGTAAAGCGGCGTCTTCGCAGCCGTCGGTATCAGGAAGGCAGCGAGGTTCGCGGAGTACAGGGAAGCCTCTGCCGGACTCGGCCTCAGGTCCTGCGCCTTGAAGAAGAGATATAGATATGGAGCGATAATGAAGAGAAAGACGGCTGTCGCCAGCAGGATTCGCTTGAGGCCCAATGCTTGAAGCTTACCCTTTAACCTCTTTCGCCCACCGGCAAAGAGGCAGAGGGCGAGCAGCAAGCAGCCGAGGCCCATGTAAATGTAGAGCGCAAATTCGGTAAAGTAGATCGCCGCGGCTGCTGTCAAGCCAGCGAGCAGCGCGCGCAGCGTCGTGGGTTTCTGATAAAGCTGGACCAGGAAGAGCGCCACGAGCGGGATAAAGAATCCGGCCATGTGGTTGAGATAAAGCGCGTGCAGCATGTAGAAATCGCAGAAGCCGTAGCCGAGCGCGGGGATGATGGAGGCCCATGGCGAAAATCCCAACTGCCGCAGCAGCAGGTAGCTCGTATAAAGAATCAGCGTGAAAGACAGAAGCACGATGATGCGGTAAGCATAAAAGGGATACATCACATCGCCGCCGGAAAATAGCTTGACCAGCAGCGTGACCGGGAAAAAGCCTGCGGCCAGAGAATGACGGCTCAGATTTGCTCCGACAGGATAGAAAATCCGGTTGGTCCAGTAAGGATTCTGAAGGCGACTCAGGGATTCCGTGACGGACCAGAGATTCCAGACCATCTGGCCGCAATCCTGTCCTTCGTTTCCCACAGTGAAAAAGAGTGCGTTGAGCGGGACGACATAGTGATAGACCATCAAGAGCGTCAAGAGAAGAGAGACTAGAAATAAGACCCAGCGGTTTTCAAGATGCTGCGCGTCAAAGCGCCAGCCTGGAAAGGCGCTGCGCTTTGTTTGGGAGGCGGGCGCGTTGTTAATCTTGCGTTTCATAGCCGTGCTCTAAACCGTCTTTGAGCAAAAGAGACTGCCCATTCAAGCCATCCTCTATTGAGCCTGCAAGAGTGTTTGCAGCTCTATCCACTGCACGGAGATGCCCAGCCTGCGCTGGTCCGGGCTTTCACCAAGGGATGAGAGCGAGGTCGCGTTCGGCAAGCCAAAGCGCAGGACATTCTTCTGTCGCAACAGATTGCTTGGAAGCTTGAGCGACAGTTCGTAAGCCTTCCTCTCCCTGAGCGAGAAGGTTTGCAAGGGCTGCCCGTTCAAATCAATCTGCAAGACCTGCTCCTCGACCTTTCCCGGAATCAACATTGGTCCAAGCTTTATCTTCAAGAACAGATCGCCCGTCTCGCCGTCAGCGAAAATAACCGCCGCCTCGCGTTTATCGCTCCAGCGATACTCAGGCTCAGGCCCGCTCCAGCCGTACCATAAATATTTGTCGCTCTCCTTCTTCGTAAAATCAATGCGCGTTTGAGGTTCGATGCGCGGGAATTCGTGCGGGAGCGGCGGATAAATCAGCCCTACTAGAAACTGCGGCTGCCGCCAGTCCCACAACTGCGCAATCGCTCCTGGCTCGTCCACGACCATAAACCAAATCCAGGGTTCGGCTGAAAGCGCGCCCCGCGCATTGGCAAACACGCTCTGCGCGAGCAGCAAGACTCCCAACCACAACTCCGCCCTCTGGACCAGTTTGCCTGTTCCCTTCTCCCGCTGCTCTTTGAGTGCTCTCAATCTGGCCTCGACTCCTAAGATAGCGAGCAAGACAAACCAGGGAACCAGCCCGGTCATAAAGCGCGGCCCGTAAGATGCTCCGCCCCACCAGGGCGAGAAGCCCGAGATGACCAGCAGATGGGCCAGGACGACCGTCGAAGCGAGCCAGGCCAGCCTCCCGTACTCGATAAATTTTCTGTAACGCCAGACTAGATAAGCTATGAACAGGACCAGCGGGACATAGAGCAGCAGCCCGCGCGCGGGACTCAAGAGATTACCCGCAAGCGCCTCGCCGAAAGAATTGAAACCGAGCCGACTGGTCCTGTAATAAGCGGGCAGCAAAGAGTTAAAGTGAATCCATGAATAGAGTATAAAGAGGGCCAGCCAGCCTAGCCCCGTGAGTGCGTAAACCACAAACAGCGCGCGATAATAGAGCAACAGGTAGATGCTGATGGCGATGATGGCGACGCTGTAAGTCGGGCGTACAAAGTAGGTCCAGGCGAGAAGCGTGGCGAGCGCAAACGGCCTCAAGCGATGCCTGCCGCATTCCTCAGCCAGCAGCATCAGGAGGACTATGCCGAGCAACACGATTCCCCAGGTATCATTCCAGAGCGCGCGCGAGGCTGTGGACCAGACCTGTGTCCCGAGCGCAGCGCCGAGAGCGATGATGAGAGACCAGCTACGAGGCAACAGTAGTCGCGCCGTCAAGTAGAAGATGGCTGTGAGCGCGGCCATCAGCAAAGAAGCGAGACTCCTTTCCAGCTTAATCTCTCCCATAATGTTATATGTGCCGTCCGCATTGGCTGCCGAGAGGCCGAGCGCGTTCATCAGTGCGACGTATGGAATCGAGAGGATGGAGCTGCCGGGCGGAAAATAATAGTAGAAGCGGCCACCGACAATATCCATGTGATACTCGCTCCCGTTCTGTATATGCCCGTCGTGATAGGTCGGCTCGAAGCGCTTGAGATTGTAATGGTCCAAGGCAAAGCTTCGATACCTGTAGAGGCTCTCGCTGAGCAGCATCGAATAGTTAGAGTCCGTCACCTGATGGACCGGAGAGAACCAGAAGATGAGCAGAGTCGTGATGAAGATGAGCCAGCCTGTCAAGAGGTCCGGCCCGATTCGCTTGAGCTGCTGCCCCGTATTCTTGCGCATGAATAACTACTGCCCTGCTCCGCTCGATTGAAGCTGCATCCATTCGGCCCTGATACCCAGAAGGCGACGGTCGTCGCTCAACTTCAAAGCCTTCGGAGAGACAGCATCCCTGAGCTTAAAGGTCAGGATATTTTTATCCTTCAGCAAACTCTTGGGCAGCGCGATGGAATAAACCCTGGCCGCCTCATCCTTCAACACGAGAGGCTCAAGCTCCTGCCCGTTCAGCGCCAACTCGACTCTCTGCTCGTCAACAACACCACGCGCCAGAAATGGTCCAAGCTTGATTTCCAGAGCGAGGTCGCCCGCCTCTTCGAGAGCAAAGATGATGGCGGCCTCCCTGCCATCGCTCCAGCGTATGCGCGGCTCGGTCCAGCTCCAACCGTACCACAAATATTTATCAGCTTCAGGCGCGGCCAGATTGACGCGGCCCTCCATCAGGGGAAACTCGCGCGGCAGCGGCGGGTGGACCAGTCCGGCCAGAAACTGCGGCTCGCGCCAGTCCCAGATTTTGCCCGGCACGGTGTCCACGTTCGTCGGCCAAAGATTCCAGACCCAGGTCTCCTGTGCGATTGCACCGCGCGCGTTGACAAGCACGCTCAAGAGCAAAAGCACAGCGCCCGCCGCCAGCTCAAGCTTCCCCCTGATGTCACGCGCAGAGGCAGCATCTACGCGCCGCGACCCTTTAGCCTGAAAAGCTATGACGGCGAGCAACAGAAACCAGGGCAGGATTCCTGTCGTGTAGCGCGGCCCGTAGCAGAACCCGCCGTTCCATGGAGTAAAGCCCGCGATGACCAGCAGGTGCAGAGCGATAATCAAGAGGGAAAGCAGGACCAGCCGTTTGTGGACCAGAGTCTCTCTGTAACGCACAAGCAGGTAAAAGACGAAGAGCAACACTGGAACGAAAATGAAGAGTCCGCGCGAAGGGCTGATGAGATTTCCGGCAAAGGCCGTCCCGAATGAACGGAAGCTGAGGCGGTTCGCCAGAAAATAGTTGGGCAGCGGTTGATGAAAGTTGGTCCAGGAATAAATGATGAAGCCGGCCAGCCAGAACGCTCCCGCCAACGCATACCGGACAAAGAGGCCGCGATAAAAGATGAAGAGATAAGCCGTGATGGCGAGTATGGAGACAGAGTTGGTCGGGCGCACGAAGTAGGCCCAGGCCAGCAGGCTCGCCAGCACTATCGGATTGAGCCTGCGTCTTTTGGTCTCCTGCGCGAGCAGCATCCAGACCACTATGCCGAGCAAGAGGACGGCCCAGGTATCGCTCCACAGAGCGCGCGAAGCTGTGGACCAAAGTTGTGTCCCGAAAGCAGAGGCGAGAGCGATAAGCAGGCTCCAGCGCAGCGGCAGCACGAGGCGGCTCGTGAAAAAGAAGATGCTTGAGAGGGCCGCCATTAAGATCGCTGCCAGGCTCGTCTCAATCATCTCCTCCCCGTCAGGGTTGTAGGTCCCGTCAGGGTTGGACGCCGAAATGCCGAAGGCGTTCATCACTGCGACGAAGGGAGTGGAGAGGATGGAGCTGCCCGGCGGCATGTAGTAATAAAGATGTGGTCCAACCAGCTCCAACTGGTACATCTCGCCGTTCTTGTATGTATTGTCGTGATAACGAGGCGGGCGGCGCTCGATAGCATAGTGGTCCAGCGCAAAGCTTCCATGCTTGAAGAGGCTCTCGCTGACGAGCATCGAATAGTTGGAATCCGTCAACTGGTGTACGGGCGAGAGCCAGAAGATGAGGAGCGCCGCGACGAAGATTAATCCGCCAGCCATCAAATCTTGCGCGCGGGAACTGGATAACCGGCTTCGGCTCATAAGCGCCTATTGAAAACTACGGGCTGGTCCGCTCACTCCTGCACGCGATAAAGATAGATCGAATGACCGAAGACGGCTTCGGGCGTGCGCCCTCTATATTCGGCAAAGAAATCGCGGCGCTCTTCTTCAGTGAGCAGGACGCCGTCCCTGCTCTGCAACATGGGCACGGTCGAGCCGTTGAGATAGCTCGCGCCGATGGCGATGTAGTGCGTCTCAGGCAATCTGGGATTCAGCGACAAAGCATCAACATACTCTATGTCGTGCGCCTTAAAGGTGAGCCAGCCCCCGAGCAAGGCTGCTCGCACCCTGGTTTCTCCGCGCGCACGCAGGTATTCGGCCAAAGCTCCCGCGTCGTCTCCCCACTCGACATTTGAATCCGAGAGATAATACCAATGCGGATGCCGCCAGGCGACCTGATTCATGTAAGACATATAATCCGGAAAGGCGCGCGCCGCTTCAAAAACCATCCAGCCGCAGAGCAGCGCGACGATAGTTGCGGTCATCATTCGTCGCCTGGTGATTTGCAGTAACTGGTCCAGCATCGCGCCGCAGAGGACCATCAGAAACGGGAAGACCGGCAGAAAGTGCCTGACGCCGATGTTGATGCGGCTCGTCATAGAGAACGCCGTATAGATGGCTATCGCCGAGAGGGGCCAGAGAAAAAGCAAGGCTCGCCCGCGCCACAGTTTCCAGGTGGTCCAGCCGAGAGCCGCGAGGGAAAGGAGCAGGAAAGGCAGAGTGGTTTTGAGCGCGAAGGCGACGGGAAAGTAGTACCACCAGCCGTTCGGACTGTAAGCGCCCCACAGTCCTGCCAGATGCCCGTCCTGGTTGTGGACCAAAACGGTGTAGATACCGAGCAGGAAAGACGGCGGAACGAAAACAGAAAGAAGCTGTATGGCTCGCATGACCGGCCCGAAGCTGGCGGGCGTGTTGACGGCTATCCACTGGACATCCGAAGCCGCGATGGGCTGGCGGTCGAAGTAGTAAACGACGTTGACGACAAGCAGCATGACCAGCAGCGCGACTGCGGCCCGCGTAGCCAGTGGCGCGAGCCGCTTGCCTTTTCTCTTCGCCTTCCAGCTCAACGCAACCGCGGCGATGATAAAAATGGGGACGATGATGATGAGCGAGAATTTAGTGACGAGCGCCAGCCCGAGCGCAAAGCCCAGATAGAGAGCGCGGCTGAGCTTCTGCTTGATGACGAAATTCCGCAGCGTCAAGAAGAACAGCAGATAAGCGAAGGCTGCGGGAACATCCGTCTGGACCACACGACCATGCGCGAGCATCGTCGGCTCTAAGGTGAAAAGCAGGACGGCGAAGATGGCTGGGCGCGGGCCGAACAGTTGTCGCGCGTAGATAAAGACGAGCGCGCCGAAAGAGAGCGTGAGCAGGATCATAGGCACACGCGCCCAGAAAGAGATGGCCGGCATTCGCCGCATGTTCTCGTGCCAGAAACGTATAAAAGATTCATGGCCGCGAAGGATGGGCGATTCGGTTGATTGCTCAAGGTACGGCGCGGCTGCCGGCCTGATAAAAACGAGCGGGACGGCAGCGAGCATCTTGACCAGCGGCGGGTGCTCCTGGTTGATGCGGAAATTTCCCTTGAGATGATAATAGCCCGCGGGGATGTGATAGAACTCATCGTTGGTCAGGCTCTTGCGCGAGATGACGGCCAGCATGTTGAGTCCCATCAAGAGCAGCAGGCCCGCAGAGATGAACGCCGACGGATAGAGAGCAAAGATTTTTCGTGCTCTCTGAAGCGCAGACCGTGCGCGGGGGTTGTGCATTTCTGATTCTCTATTCCGACGTGTTAAAGTGCCGCTCGTTTTTGACTACCGGCGCGGCAATTTTCAAACCAGTTCCGAGCGTCTACGCAAGAGTATGAGACGAATCCTCAAACAGCACTGGCCGCTCGCACTGGCCCTGCTCGCTTTGTGGCTGACGGTCGCGGCCTTCTGGCTAATCCTCACAGCGCAAACCGGAGGGCGCTTTATCTACGCCCTCGACGATGCTTACATTCACATGGCGATGGCGAAGAACTTTGTCTCCGAGGGAGTCTGGGGAGTCACCCGTTACGAGTTCAGCTCTTCGACCTCTTCCGTGCTCTGGACGCTGTTGCTCTCAGCCATTTACCTGCTCACGGGAGCGCGCGAAAAGATACCCTTTATCCTCAACCTGGTTGCCGCGACCTTCGCTCTGGTGGCCGCCTACTTGAGCCTGAAGAATTATTCTATAACTCAAAGACAAAGGTTTCTACTGCTCGTTGCGTTTATTTTTCTGACATCTCTCCCGCCGCTCGTCTTCAGCGGGATGGAGCACTGCGCGCAGATTCTGATTGACATCTGCTTCGTCTACCTGGCGGCGCGCGTGCTTGAAGATGAGAGCTTTGCTTTTAAAGATTTCGCTTCGCTCTGCCTGCTAGCCCTGGCCGCGCTCTTGACGCTTATCAGGTATGAAGGTCTCTTTCTTATCTCCATCGTCTGCCTGCTCTTTCTCTGGCGCAGGCGCACGGCTTACGCTTTTGCGCTCGGTCTCGCGGCCATTATCCCCATCGGTCTCTACGGCCTTGTGTCGGTCCGGCACGGAGCTTTCTGGCTGCCGAACTCCGTGCTCTTAAAGGGAGCGCTCCCGACAGGGGGAGCACTTGGGCCTTTGAAGCACGCCTATCTCAAATCAATCGAAGGGCCGCATCTCCCGCTCCTGCTGCTCATCACGCTGGCGCTCTATCTCTTCAGGCGCAAACGCGTCAAGAGGCTTTGGGAGCAGGGCCAGACGCTGCTCATCATCCTGCTCGTCGCCATCGCGGAGCATCTTTTGTTCGCTTCCATCGGCTGGTTTTATCGCTACGAAGCATACCTGGTCGCGTTGGGTGTGTTGATTGACGGGGCGCTGATTTGCGAGAGCCTGCCGGATTGGTCCAGCCTCAAGCAAAAGGGCGGGCGCGTTCTTCGTCCCGCGACAATGGCGCTTTCTGTCTGTTTGTTGGCGGCTCTCATCCCGCTCTTGAAGCGCAGCTTTGATGCTCTGCGGGACACGCCGCGCGCAGACCTCTCCATCTATCAACAGCAATATCAGATGAGCCTCTTTCTGCGTGAGTATTACCAGGGCGCAGCCGTCGCGGCCAACGACATCGGGGCAATCAACTATTTCGCCGACATTAGATGCCTGGACCTCTGGGGTCTGGGCAGCGCGGAGATTACACGCGACAAGCTGAGGGGACAATATAATACCAGTCGGATAAAAGAGCTGGCCGCCAACCATCAGGTAAAGATTGCCGTGGTCTATTCCGGCTGGATTCAAGAATACGGCGGCGTTCCCTCTGCCTGGAAAAGAATGGGCAAATGGGTGACGCCGGGCTGCATCGTCTGCGGCAGCGATACCATCTCGTTCTATGCGGTTGACCCTGCGGAAGCGGAAGCCCTCACACAGCATCTCAAAGAGTTTAGCCAGCGACTTCCCACGGGCGTCCAGCAGGGCGGAAGGTATCTCTCGGAGCGGTAAAGCGCCAATAGGTCAAGCCTGCTCTGCCAGCGAGCCGCAATTCAAGCGAAGCCTTCTTTATCGGTCAAGCCATTTATCAGGAGATAAGCCAGAGCGTGAGCAGCAGCCAGCCCGCGACCGCGACGAGGATGTGCGGGTCGCGGAAGATTTCCTGCGCCGGGTCTGCGCCCGTCTGCTTGAAGTGAAGCGCGTAGATATAACGAAAGATGGCGTACATGACGAAAGGCACGGTGTAGATTAAAGCCTCTGTGTGATGCGCCTGAATCGTCACGGGACTCATCGTGTAAAGGCTGTAGGTGAGGATGACGCAGGTCGCCGTGACGACGATCATCTTGTCGAGCAGCACGGGCTGGTAATGCTCAAGCACTCGCCTGTGGTCCGACTTTTCACCCGACAGCGCGTAAAGCTCCGCGCGTCTCTTGGCGAACCCCAGGAAGAGGGCCACCATCAGGCCGCAGAGCAGCAGCCACTGCGAAGGCGCGATGCCGACGCCCGTCGTCCCCGCCAGTATGCGCAGCATAAATCCGCCCGCGATGAGAAAGACATCGAGCAGGACGATGTGTTTGAGTCCCACCGAATAGGCTATGTTGATGGCGATGTAGATGAGCAGGATGATTAGCACCTTGACGGAGACGAGAAACCCTAAGGCCAGCCCTATGGTCCACATCACGAGCAGCCAGATGACTGCCAGGCGAATTGAGATGGTCCGCGCGGCAATCGGTCGCAATTTTTTCTTGGGGTGATTGACATCCCGCTCGCGGTCGAAGAGGTCGTTGAAGATATAGACGCCGCTCGCGACGAGTGAAAAGGCGACTGCCGCGACGAGCACCTGCCGCATCATGAAGGGCTGTCGCCAGGCATTGGCAAAGAGTATGCCCATCAGGACAAACCCGCTCTTGACCCACTGCCTGGGCCGCATCAATCGCCAGAACTGGACCAGCAATCTCATACTCGTGTGTTCCCCGAAAGGCCGGAGGATGCTCAAAGTCTAAAGCCCGAGCCTGCGCGCGAGGTCGGAGGTAAAGCGATTCAACGGGTCAACCTGCGCCTTGATGCGTCTCCATTCGGGCAGGCGCGGATACATCGCCGCGAAAGCTTCGGCCTTCATCCGCGCGTCCTTCGCCAGATAGACGCGCCCGCCGTGTTGCAAGACTATCAGGTCGAGCTGGTCCAGCAGCGCGAACAGGGATTCGTCTCCGAGAGGCAGGTCGAGCGCCAGCGTATAGCCCTCCATAGGAAATGAAAGCAGCCCGCGCCCTTCCGGTCCAAAACGCTTGAGGACGGCGAGAAAGCTGGCCCGGCGGCTCTCGGTCAGCTTCTCAAGCAGCGTCTTTAACCCCTCGCGTGCGCCGCGCGGCGGCAAGACGCATTGATACTGCACAAACCCGCGCCTCCCATACATCCGGTTCCAGTTGCCTATCGCATCGAGCGGATAAAAGAAGCTCTCGTAATGCGCGATGAAAGGTTTTTTGCGTGCGCCCTGCCAGTGATAATAGAGCTGGTTGAAAGCCGTCATGCTCAGCGGGTTGAGCACCCACGAAGGAAGATCGAAAGGGAGTTTGTGCCCGCCCTGAGCGGAGACGTGCAGAGGCTTCGTTTGCAGCTTCGCGGGCAACTCTTCCACCTTCGCGTGATGGCCTCGCATCAAGACGCTGCGCCCCAGGTTGCGGCCTCCGGCCAGGCAATCTATCCAGGCCACCGTATAGCGATCATCAAACGCTTTATCTTCGAGCAGGCTCAGCGAGGCATCCAGGTCCGCCGCCTGATGATGCTGCACGAGCATGTAAGCGCTCTCGACAGGAATCAACTCGAAAGAGAGTTCGGTGATAATTCCGGTCAGCCCCATCCCGCCGACAGTGGACCAGAAAAGCTCCGCTTCCGCCTGCGGCGAGCAGACCCTTCGGCTGCCGTCTGCGAGCATCATCGACAGCTCTTCGACATGCGCGCCGAACGCTCCCTCCCTGTGATGATTCTTGCCGTGTACGTCAGCCGCCAGACACCCGCCCAGCGAAACGAACTTCGTCCCCGGCGTGACGGACGGAAACCAGCCTCTCGGAAGAAAAGCTTCGAGCACACGGGCCAGAGTCATTCCCGCTTCGGCCCGCAGGATGCCGGTCTCCTCGTCAAAAGCGAGCACGCGGTCCAGCCGCTCCGTGAGCATCACGAGTCCGTCCTGGACCTGCGCCGCGTTACCGTAAGAGCGTCCCTGCCCGCGCGCGATCATCTGGCCCACTTCGGGCAACGCAACGTCAGCCGCATCTTCCGGGCAGATGACAGAGACCTGCGAGCGCGGGTAGCGCCCCCAGCCAGTCATCTCTACCTTTTTAAGCTGCTCCATCCTCAATCCGCTTGACCCGCTATCTTTAAATTTCGCACCGGCCTTCAACTGCCTGCGGCTGTTTCCGGCTCAAGCTCCATCCACTTGACAGCTATCCCTAGCGGGCGCTGGTCAATAGTGAGCTTGAGGCTCTCCGGCGAGACCGCGTCCGGCAGCTTGAAGACAAGCACGTTCTGCTCGCGCAGCATCGCGGCAGGCAGCTTGAGCGATAACTGGTAATCCTTAATCTCTCTGAACGATTGCGTCTCTAGCGGCTGCCCGTTTAGCTCAACCGTCAAACGTTGTTCGTCGAGCAGACCCTTCGCCAGAAACGGCATCAGCTTGAGACGCAGGCTGACATCTTTAATCTCTCTGAGCGAAAAGACTAGCGCGGCCTCTTTCGCTTCGCTCCAACGAAGCCCCGCTTCCGGGCCGCTCCACCCGTACCAGAGATATTGATTGGCCTCCTGCCTGGTGAAATCTATACGCGTGCGCGTCTCAACGAGCGGGTAGTCGTGGTCCAGCGGCGGGCGCATCAGTCCGGCCAGAAACTGCGGCTGCCGCCAGTCCCAGAGCTTGCGATACATGAGCGCGACATCCTTCGGCTGCTCGTTCCATTTCCAGGTCTCGACCGAGAGCGCCCCGCGCGCGTTGATAAAAACGCTCACCGAGAGAAGCAACGCGCCCGCCGCCAACTCCAAGCCATGCTTCAAAGACGCAGCACTCGCGCCCTGTTTTTCACGCGCGGATAAATAGCCCTTCAACCCGAGTATGCCTAGCAGCACGCACCAGGGCACGACCTCCGTACTCAGTCTTGGTCCAAAACTGGCCCCACCCCACCAGTGCGAAAAGCCTGAGATGGCGATTAAGTTAAAGATCAGGACTATCAGCGCGAGCCACACGAGACGCTTCAGCGGCAACTCGCGGTAGTATCGCACGAGCAGGTAAAAGACGAAGAGCAACACTGGAACAAAGATGAAGAGTCCGCGCGAAGGGCTGATGAGATTGCCCGGAAAGGCCGCTAGAAAAGCGTCGAAGCGCAGGCGATTGGCGCGATAATAGCTTGGCAGCAGGTGTCCGAAGTTATGCCACGAATAGAGGACGAAGAGCGCGAGCCAGAGCGCGCCCGTGAGGGTGTAGAGCAGCAGAGCGTGCCTGTAATAAAGAAACAGGTAGACGCTAATGGCGATGATAAAGATGCTGCTATTGGGCCGCACGAAGTACATCCAGGCGAGCAATGTGGCTAAGAGCGCAGGACGCAGCCGCCATCTTCCCGTCTCCGTCGCGAGCAACGCAAAGATAATAATGCCCAGCAGAAAGATGGCCCAGGTATGCGACCACAACCCGCGTGAAGCAGTGGACCAGACCTGTGTGCCGAGCGCGCCAGCCAGCGCAACAAGAGCGCTCCAGCTTAAAGGCAAAAGGAGTCTGCTCGTCAAAAAGAAGATGACGGCGAGCGCGGCCATGAGGAGCGCTGCCAGTCCGGTTTCGATAGTTATCTCGCCCTGATGATTAAAAGTGCCGTCCGGATTGACGGCCTTGATGCCGAAGAGATTCATCAGAGCGACGAAGGGAGTGGAGAGGACGGAGCTGCCCGGCGGAAAAAAATAATAGATGTGTCCATTGATGACTTCCAACTGGTAGATGTCGCCGTTCATCACGTAGTCTTCGCGGTGAAACGCAGGCTCAAGACGCGGGATGTTAAAGTGGTCCACAGCGAAGCTTCCATGCTTGATAAGCGACTGGCTGACGAGCATCGAATAGTTGGAATCCGTCACCTGCT
>DASWMI010000058.1:0-26323 GCA_036399835.1 Pyrinomonadaceae bacterium
TGAGGTTTGCCCGAAAGAGGTTTGCCCAGACGAGGTCTGGTGCAATCTGAAAATTATTACGTCTCCACGTATTCCAACCGTCTACCCCTTGTCTAAGAATCTCAAGATGTTCTGGATTAGCCATTACGGGTTAGCTCCGGTGAGGTAGTTCAAGGCATGAACCATAGAATGATAACTCAAGGCTTAAAGATAGTCCCCTATATGTCTAATCTTTAACTCTTCAGCCTTTTTCGTCATAAGCTCATCGTGCTTCTTCAGTGCTGGTAACACTACTGCTTTCTCCAAGCCACTTATCAAAGTGATTTTAGAATCGTAGACCAATGGGTCTAAAACCCAATCAAACTTTCCTTTAAGATCCTTGAACATTGAAAAGGGTTCTTCGCCTTCTTGAATGATAGGGACGAAGGGGGTCATATAATTCGGAACTGTCGCCTGTAACTCAAGAGGGCTTGATTTAGGATTCGTAATATCTGCAATAATAAAGAGGCTCAATCCGGCAAGTGTCATGATCGTTTCAGTGAAATCCTTGTCCGTCGGTTTGTCAAAGTCAAATAACATCGGAACATAACCTAATCGACGAAGTTCTTCACGAATTGCATCTAACACAGCCTTTCTTTCAGGAGTGAAGCGTCCCAGGATAAGCACGCCCTTCTTTCCAACCGTATTGATTACATCGCGTATCTTCTCGTTATTTAGCAGTAGATAGATGAACTGTGCGACTTCGAGATTGTCTACCATAATGGTCGGCTCACGGCTATGAGTTAAGACGAGATCTGTTTGTTTTGCATCTGTAAGGTTTACACCCCAGACAGAAATTCCATATATAAAACATTTTGTGAGATTTGCCCTTTCAAAGTTCGTTTCAATCAAACTTGCGAACCTGAGATCGGCTCCGCTCAAATTCGCCTCCGTGAAATTTGCTTTGCGTAAATCGGTCCTGCTGAGATTTGCGTTACTAAAGTTAGCCGCGACGAGTTGCGCTCCTTGAAGATAGGACCCGCTAAAGAACGTCTCGGTAAGGTCAGCTCCGCTCAGATTCGCTACAGTAAGAAACGCTCCGCTCATGTCAGCATTGCGAATTATCGACCCTTGCAGAGAGGCATTTTGTAGATTTGCTTTACGGAAAACAGCGTTTGAGAGGAAAGCTTTATCTAAATTTATATAACGCAGCTTTTTCCCGTAAAGAATAGCTCCAGTAAGGTCTGGTCTGAGATGTGGGTTATCTTGTCGCCATTGATTCCAAACTGTTACTCCTTGCATAAGAATGCTGAGATGCTCTGCGTTTGGCATAATCTTTAACTGCTATTAGGCGAATTCTCCATCACAATTAGGATGGCCGCAGTCACAACTAACAGTCATATTATCTCTGGCGTCTTCACAGTATGCACTACAGTAATCACTGTAATATGTTGCTGGACAACTACAATTAGGGTTCTGACAGGTCGCCCCCTCAATCTTCAATTTAATATCCATTGAAGTGCTCCTCATGTTGCCGCTTGCATTATTGATGTGAGGCTAACAGGAAAAGCCCCAGTAGTGAGATGCTAACACGAGGTAAGTTATTCTCACTGCTCCAGAGTTGTCAATAGCTTGTATTATTCCTCAATACTTTTAGAGCTATTATTTATAGAACAGATCAAGCCCCTCAATCAGTCGGTTGAACATGAGACGGAAGTTACCTTCATCCTTCCGGTCTGAGAAGTCCAAGATGTTGTATTCCATGATCTGCTCGCGGAGACGTTCCGGCCAGTGACAATTTTTCCAACTGTCGTCGAGGGCTACGGGGCAGAGGACATCATGCTTTGTCTCTAATTCCAGTTTGCGCGCTAGACGTGCTTCATGCTGTACCCAGTCGCTTTCAACTGAGTGCTCTGAGAGAATGAGCAACAAGGTTGGATTAAGACGGATGGCGCGGTCTATCTGCCTTTCCAAGCGTCCAGAAGTTGAGTGATGGATGTCTCGCCAGAAGCGAATGCCTTTTTCATTTAAGTACTTCTCCATTTTATCTACAAGTGGAGTGTCTGCATGATTGTATGAAACGAAGAGTGGGTTAATCTGAATGGCTTGGTGTGCGCGTAGGTCATGAATCCTGTAGAGGATATCGGTGATTTCTTCGTTACTCAGTTCAGGGCGATACAGCTTTACATTTTCGATCTGCCAATCACAGAGGCCGCAACCACGCAAGAATACTTCAGGGATATTGCCTTCTGAATTATAGATCGTATCTATTCCAATACTTGATGGGAAAATGTGAGAAGCAGTCTCCAATCCGCTTGTACTTCTAAAATAGGTATCATTTGAATGAAGTCATTCCGAATATAGCTTTGCTCAAATTAGCATTGCTGAAGCTAGAAGCATAAAGATAAGTTCCCTGGAATCTCGCAAAACTGAGATCTGCATTATTGAGATTAGAATCAAAAATTATTGCCTTAGAAAGATCTGTGTCGATAAGAACCGAGCGACTTAAGTTTGTATGACGCATAATAGCTTCGACTAAAAACGCGCCTTCTAAGTTAGCTCCGATTACAGTTGCCCCACGAAGGTCAACACTATTTAGCTTTGTATACTTGAGAGATGTTCCATTAAGGTTGGAGTTTTGAAGATTAGCTCCTGTAAGGTCTGCCTGATTGAGAGTTGCAAATGCCGGTGGAATAAAGAGAAGATTTCCAGGTTTCCCATAACGGGATTGTAACGACTGATTCCTTTAGGCGTGCTTCAACGGCTCGCAAATAAGCTGCTTGACGGTGACTAAAAAAATCAAACCGTACTATTGCTGCTGCCCAAGCCAAAGAAAGTATTGGCAGGATGGCACTGATAATTGAGTTTCTACCCTCGATTAGCCAAGTGCCTCCTAAGAGGGCGGTACTTTTCGACAATATCCGACTTTTACCGCTGCTGGCGGTCTGATCGCTCCCGGAGTTGAAAATCTTTACGGACGCTTGCATCCTAGCTCAACACCATCTACATTTAGAAAAGGCACTTCCCGCGCGCCTCATGCCTTAACTCACTTGAAAGGAAAGAGAATCCTCCACAGGCGACCAACGCAGCCTGTGCTTTAGTTCCCGGGCTCAAACACCTCGCCATGACAATTCAACAACCACCTCAAGGCGTAACACCCTCCAATACGCAACCCTTCAACCTCATCACTATTCTTCAGCGGATGCTAAGCGTTTCGGACAAGGTTAGCGACCTGATTTTCTCGCCAGGCAGGCCCCCGCAAATCGAGCTTAACGGCAAACTCCAAGGCGTTCCTATGCCCGGGATTGATAGGCTGACGTCGAGCCACACGGCGGGCATCGCCAAGCTCATCATCGGCCAGCACCGGCAGGCCGCTGAAAGTCTGGAGAAATATGGCTCAGCCGACCTCTCCTTCAGCGCCCCCGGCCTCTCGCGCTTTCGTGTTAACGTCTTCATGCAGCGAGGCACGCACGCCATCGTCATGCGCGTCATCCCGAACCGCCCGCCGCGCTTTGACGATTTCAATCTACCGGACCAGCTTCGCCAGATTACTGAATTGAAGAACGGGATCGTGCTCGTCACAGGCCCGACCGGCTCCGGCAAATCCTCCACGCTGGCCGCCATCATAGACCTCATCAACGAGACGAAGTATTACCACATCGTCACCATTGAGGACCCGATTGAGTTCCTACACGCGCACAAGAACTCGACCGTGCATCAGCGCGAGTTGCACGCGGACACGCCGGATTTCGCCCACGCCCTGAGGGCTGCGCTGCGCCAGGCCCCGAAAGTCATCCTCGTCGGAGAGATGCGCGACCGCGAGACAATAGAGGTTGCACTTGAGGCGGCTGAAACGGGCCATCTCGTGCTCTCCACCCTGCACACGATTGACGCCACGAAGACTGTGGACCGTATCGTCGGCGTCTTTCCTAAAAATGAAGAGAAGGCTATCCGGACGCGCATCGCGCAGTCCTTCCGCTATATCATCTCGCAGCGCTTGCTTCCGCGCGCGGATGGACGCGGACGCGTGGCAGCCATAGAAATCCTCAAGTCCACATCACGCACCAAAGATTACATCGAAAAGGGCGAATCCGAAGGCAAATCGCTCCTCGACGCGATGGAACAGGGCGAGCAGGATGGGATGCAAACTTTCGACGGCGTGATTGAACAGCTCATACGGGCCGGGATTGTGACCAAGACCGATGCCCTGCCCTACGCGACTAACCAGAATAACCTGCTGCTGCGGCTCGCAGACCTGCCCAAGGAGGGGGCCGCAGGACAGCCACATGACGAGTCGCTGCTGGAAATGCTGGAGCGATAAGGTTGGCTAGCTGTGCTGGAAGATTCGCAAGAATGTTCAATTCGGAGTCTGCCAAAAGTCTGCCAAAAGGGAGCGCAATGCGTGACAATTACGAACTCTACGACGGGTCTAAACCTCCGAAGCCTCTGGACATAAAAATGGTAGGCGCGCGCGGATTTGAACCGCGGACCCCTACCGTGTCAAGGTAGTGCTCTACCCCTGAGCTACGCGCCTATTTTTAACTCGAATTCGCTTTAAACAAACCTCAAAAAGCGAAGCGTTAAGTTAGCAAACGGCCTGTTGCCGTGTCAAGCAGGCGATCCGTTTAATCAAGGGATGAAGCTGGTTGAATTCGGATTGAAAGCTCGTATTGAGAGAGAGGCGGCGAGGCTCTCAAGGTTTTGCCGTTAAGGGTTTGCAGTTTCGGCGGCGACGCGATCCCATTCCTGGTAAAGCGTCTGAAGACGCTCATCGGTCTGCGCGTATTCTGCGTTTAATGTTTGAAGCTTGCGGGGGTCGCGTGCGACTTCGAGTGTGGCGAGTTGTTCCGAGAGGGCTGCAAGGCGGATTTCAAGCTCGTTGATTTCGGCCTCGATGGCTTGCGTATCGCGTGCGGGCTGCTTTTTAGCGCCCTTCTTTTCAGAACTCCCGGCCTTTGGCCGCACGCCTTGATCCTTGCTCCGGCGCGGCGTCGCAGCCTCCTTCAACGCGGCGGCCTCTTGAGCCTGTGCGGTTCTGGCTTGAGATTCTCTGGCGGCGCGCTCGGCTATCTTCCAGTCGTGATACTCTGTGTAATCTCCGTCGTAATGCTCTGCGCCGCCCTCGCCGTCCAGGGAGAGGATTTGTGTGGCGATGCGGTCTAGGAAGTAGCGGTCGTGGCTGATGGTGATGATCGTGCCCTGGTATGCGTCGAGCGCATCTTCGAGAGCTTCGCGCGAAGAGATGTCGAGGTGGTTGGTCGGTTCATCAAGGACGAGCACGTTGACGCGCGAGTAGATGAGCTTGGCGAGCGCGAGCCGTCCTTTCTCGCCGCCCGAAAGGTCCGCGACATGCTTGTAAACATCGTCGCCCGTGAAGAGAAACTTGGCGAGGAATCCGCGCAACTCGCCTGCGGTCGCCGTCGAAGGCGCAACGCGGCGCAGCTCCATGATGATCTCGTTGCGGTCGTCCAGGTCGTCCAACTGCTGCGCATAGTAGCCGACCTCCGTCTTCGTGCCCCAACGGATTTCGCCCGCGAGCGGTGGAATCTTGCCGAGCACGGTCTTGACGAAGGTTGTCTTGCCTGAGCCGTTTGGACCAATAATCCCGAGGCACTCGCCGCGCCTCAGCGTAAAGTCCATCTCTCGTGCGAGCGGCTTGCCCGGATAGCCGATGGTGAGTTCTTTGACCGTCAGGACATGCGTGCCCGCGCGCTCGACCTCGCGCAGACGGAAATCGCCCGCAGACTGGCCCGCGCGCACGACCTCTACGCGCTCAAGCTTTTCGAGCATCTTACGGCGCGACTTGGCCTGCTTGGTCTTTTGTCCCGCCAGGTTGCGGCGAATAAACTCTTCCGTCTTGGCGATTAGATGCTGCTGGTTTTCGTAAGCGCGTTGTTGCGCCTCGCGCCTTTCTTCGCGCTCGACCAGATAGGCAGAGTAGTTGCCTGTGTAGCTCGTGGCGCGTCCCAGCTCGACTTCTATGATGCGGCCCGCGACGCGGTCCAGAAAGTAGCGGTCATGGCTGATGATGACAAACGCGGATTGGTAGGTTTGCAGAAACTCTTCGAGCCATTCGACGGCGGCCACGTCCAGGTGGTTGGTCGGCTCATCCAGCAGCAGGACATCCGGCTCCGCGAGGAGCAGTCGCGCCAGCCCGAGGCGGTTGACCTGTCCGCCGGAGAGCTTTTCGGATTCGAGCTGCCACATCTCGCGTTCAAATCCCAGACCCTGCAAGATGGCCTCGGCCTTCGCCGCATACTCGAACCCGCCCTCGCGCTCGAACTCGTGTTGGAGGTCGCTGTAACGCTCCAGCACGGCTTCAAGATCATCGCAGCCTTCGGCCATACGATGCTCAAGCTCGTGCATCTCGTGCTCGATCTGTTGGAGGCGACCGAAAGCAGCGAGCGCGGCTTCGTGTACGGTCGTCCCCGGCTCGAAATGAATGTGCTGCGCGAGCAGCCCTAGCCGGACGCCGCGCGCACGCACGACATCGCCCCGCTCCGGCGCTTCCTCGCCGCTGAGGAGGCGAAAGATAGTCGTCTTGCCCGCACCGTTGCGACCGACGAGGCCAACGTGCTCGCCCGGGTTGACTTGTAGGGATGCGCCGCGCAAGACATCCTGCGCGCCAAAGGATTTATAGACATCCGAAAGACGAAAAAGCATCGGGACGAAAAAGTGAGCAGTAAGCAGTAAGCAGCGAGCAGAAATTTAAAATCACAACTTCTGCTCACTGCTAGAGGCTTGCTGCTCGTTTTGACTTCAGAGCCTGGACCGCTGATTATTCACCACTCGATTGACTGCTCGCTATTCAACAAAGCTTGCTACAGACTATTTGCTGGCCGCAGGGCTGGCCGCTGTGTTCGCGTTGGCCGCAGCGGGCGAACCGCTCGCGGCTGGCGAAGCATTGGCGGCGGGCGAGCCTCCGGCGTTGGCCGCCGGACGCATCCCGCCCAGATTGCTCGGGCTGTTGAGGATATTCCGGGCAAGATTATTAACGATCTTGGCCTCTGTCATGGCATCCACGAGCAGGGCGGCGTTGAGAATCTCCTTGCGCTGGTTGGTCATGGCCTGCGTAATCTTCTGGCGCACGCCCGGACTGTCGAGCGTCAGGTTCTCATTTTGCAGCCGCTTATCCGCGAGCTTGAAGATATACCAGCGACCGTCGGCGAATTTGACGGGCGCGGTCACGTTGCCGACCTGCATTGGTCCAAAAAACTGCGCAATCAACTCAGGCGGAAAACCATTCTGCTTGAGGTCGTCTTCGGTGGCAAAGCCCAGGTCGCCGCCGCGAGCATTGCTGCGGTCTTCGCTGCGCGCGCGGGCGACCGTGGCAAAGTCTGCGCCGCTCTTTAATTGCTGTGCGATCTGGTCAATCTTGAGCTTGGCATCAACTTCCGTTTTGGCATCATCCTGAGCGCCGTTATCCGCCTGGTCCGTGACGATCATAGAGAGCGCGACGCCGCGCGTCTGGACGAACTGCTCCTTGTTATTGTTGTAATAATCCTCGACCTCTTTATCGTTGATGGCAATCTTGCTGTTGTACTTGTCTTGCAGCTTCTGTATGGCGACCTGTTTGCGCATCTCTTCGCGCAAAGTGGCTTCGGTCATGCCCTGGTCCTTGAGCTGTTTTTGATAAGCCTCTTCGGTCATCCCGCTCTGCTGTTTCTGCTGCTGTATGGCCTGCGTAATCTCTTCTTCACTGGGCAAGAGCTTCTCTCTTTCGGCGCGCTGGAAGAGGACTTCCTTCTGAATCAAGCCGTCGAGCACCTGCAAGCGTGCCTGCGCCAGTTGAAGCTGCGTCAACTGCGCCTGCTGACCCTGCATCTGCGCGCTGATGAGCTTTTCGACTTCGCTCAAAGGGATATTCTTGCCGTTGACCGAAGCGGCGACAGAGTTCGGGTCTCCGCTCGCGCCGTTGCCGCCGGCGTTGGATTTATCACAGGCAGCCAGGGTGAGCGCCAGAAGCGCGAGGAGAAAAAGGACTGTGGTTTGTTTAGCGGCTCTGCTCTGCACTTTGTATGTTTACTCCTTCTAATTGAGCGATGATTGTTCTTTTGAAGCGCGCGACGGATGCGCCGTTGCTTGACGTTGGGCGAACCTGTTTGTTATAAATTTTCGTTTTGAATCTCTCTTGCTGATTCAACCTATTTAACCCTAAGCCCGCGCACAGGCGCGCTTTTTACAACACGGAGGTAGTTAAAACAATGGCTAAACGTTGCGAAGTCTGTGGCAAAGGCCCCCAGTTCGGCAATAATGTCTCTCATGCGAACAACCGCACGCGCAGACGCTTTGACCCAAATCTGCAATCCATACGCGTCCAGCGCCCACAGGGCGGCGTCCAGCGTATGAAGGTCTGCACCAGTTGCATCAAGGCCGGCAAAATCGCTAAAGCGGCTTAGCTCAAACGATCAAGCGGTGACGCGGCGGCGGTGAACTAAAGAGCTTTTGTCTCTTATTCCGAGTTCACGCTGCCGCGTTCGTCATTTCTTCCTGCCAGCGCGATGACATCAATCTCGACACGCGCATCTCGCGGGAGGCGTGCCGCCTGAACGGTTGAGCGCGCCGGCGCATCTTCCTTGAAATAACGCCCGTAGACCTCGTTCATCGCCGCGAAATCTTCCATGTCCGCCAGAAACACGGTCGTCTTAACGACGCTCTCAAGGCTGCTCCCGGCGGCTTCGAGGACCGCCGTCAGGTTGCGTATCACCTGCTCTGTCTGTTCGCTGATGCCGCCCGCGACGAATTGCCCTGTCTGCGGGTCGAGCGGAATCTGCCCGGAAGCGAAGACCAAGCCAAGCGCGCGCACGGCCTGTGAATAAGGCCCTATGGCCGCAGGCGCTTTGTCCGTCCCGATGATCTGCTTCACAGTCCGCGTCACCTCTTTTTCAGTCTTTCAAAACAAACTACGCATTCTAACAGAATAAGAAGCAAAAGCAAAAACCTTTGCCGTGCGAAAGCGAGCAAAGGACTGAAGGCAAAGTCTCGCGCGCGCGGGCGCGGTGTGGCTAGGGCTTGAAGGCGAAGGTTAAAGATAAAGGCCGTGCTTTCTGGTCCAATCTTCAGGCTCTTTGCGTCTGCTCTCGGCGGCCTTTTTGACTTTTAGCTTTAGCCCTCTTTAGGCCGCGCCCTGCAAGCGTTCGACATCGAGCACGCCGGGCACACTCTTAATCGAGCTGATGACCTTATCCAGATGCTTGACATCGAAGACTTCGACGGTGACTTCGATACGCCCGCGCTCATCCGGCGCGACCGAGGCGCGAGCATCGCGTATGCCAGTCTTCATGTCTGAGATAGCTCCCGTGATGCCAGCGATCATCCCTGTGCGATTTTCCGTGATGGCGAGCAGCTTGACCGTGTAGGCGGCCTTGTCATCGCGTCCTCCGGCCCACTCGACTTCGACGATGCGCTCAGGGTTGACCATCAACTGCTTGACGTTCTTGCAGCTTCTGGAATGGACCACAACGCCCTTGCCGAGCGTCACGTAGCCTATAATCTCCTCGCCGCGCAAAGGATTACAGCAGCGAGCGCGCGTCACCAGCAGGTCGTCCACGCCGCGCACAGTGATGGCGTCATCGCCTAAGCGCATCAGCCGTTTGACGGCGCGCATGCCTGTCGTCAGCTTTGATTCCTTCTTGGCGTCAAGCTCTGCAAATTTTTCCGGTCCGAGATATTTGCCGATGACGTTACGCGGGATAAGCTTGCCGTAGCCGATGGCGGCCAGCAGGTCTTCTACACGCCCGTAACCGTACTCGCCCGCGACGCGCTTAAAAGCTCCGTCATTATCATTGAGCAGTTTCTTGGCCGAGAGCTGGAAACGCGCGGCCTCCTTCTCGAAGAGCTTGCGCCCGATCTCTATGGATTCGGCGCGCTGCTGCTCCGCGACCCAGTGGCGCACACGATTGCGCGCACGCGAGGTGACGACAAAGTTGAGCCAGTCGCGGCTCGGATGCGAATTCGGGCTGGTCAGAATCTCTACCACGTCGCCGTTCTGAATCTGCGAGCGCAGAGGAGCCATCCGCCCGTTGATGCGCGAGCCGATGCAGGTATTGCCGACCTCCGAGTGAATCATGTAGGCGAAATCAATCGGCGTTGCGCCGCGCGGAAGCTGTATCACTTTACCCATAGGCGTGAAGGCGTAGACATCCTTCGGATAAAGATCAAGCTTGAGAGAATCGAGAAAATCCCGCGAGTCTTTGACTTCCTGCGTCCATTCAACCAAAGAGCGCAAGGCTTGCAGAGCCTGGTCGTCATCATGAGCGCCGCGCTTGCCTTCCTTGTATTTCCAGTGCGCGGCGACGCCTTCTTCGGCGATGTGGTGCATCTCTTCGGTGCGGATCTGGACTTCAAAGGGCTGGCCGCGCTCGCCTATGACGGAGGTGTGGAGCGATTGATAAAGATTGTCGCGCGGCGTGGCAATCCAATCCTTGATGCGTCCGGGGATGGGCTTCCAGTTGTTATGAATGACGCCGAGCGCGGCGTAGCAATAGCGCACTTCATCCGGCGTGATGACGCGCACGGCCACGAGGTCGTAAACCTGGTCCAGTCCTATGGTCTGGCGCTTGAGCTTTTTCCAGATCGAGAAGAGACGTTTGACGCGCCCCTCTATACGCGCGTAGGGGACTTCGGCCTCGTGCATCTTCCCCTCTATCTCCGCCGTCAGCTTGCCTAGAAAAGCTTCATTCTCAGGCCGACGTTTTTCCAGTTGCTCGGCCAACTCCCTGTACTCTTCCGTATGCAGATGCTGAAAAGCCAGGTCTTCAAGCTCGCCGCGTATCTTACCCATTCCGAGACGGTGCGCGATGGGCGCGTAAATATCGAGCGTCTCCTGCGCGATGCGGCGGCGCTTTTCAGGCTTGAGATGCTGCAAGGTGCGCATGTTGTGAAGACGGTCTGCGAGCTTGACGAGGACCACGCGCACATCCGTCACCATCGCCAGCAGCATCTTGCGCACGTTCTCGGCCTCTCGCTCTTCCTGCGAGATGTGGCTGATGGCGGCAATCTTGGTCAGCCCGTCAACCAGATGCGTGATGTCGTCGCCGAAATATTGGCGTATCGTCTCAAGGTCAACGAGCGTGTCTTCGACGACATCATGGAGGAGGCCGGTTGCGACCGAGACGACATCGAGGCGCATGTCGGCCAGGATATTTGCGACCTCAAGCGGGTGGACCAGATACGGCTCGCCGGAGGCGCGCATCTGCCCCTTGTGCTCGCGCGCCGAGAAGAAATAGGCGCGACGCAGCAGGTCCAGATTATCTTCCGGATGGCTGCGCCCGACCTTCTCTACGATGTCCTCTATACGAATCATAAAAAAACAGTAGCCGGTAGCCGGTAGCGAGAAGTCAGTAGTCACCGAAAAGCGAATGAGCTGTTTACTGACTGCTGAGCTGGCGGCGGCTGACTACTGATTATTATAGCAACAGGTGATGCCCGACCTGAAAGTCTGGCATCACCTGTTGAGGGAAAATCGTGCGCGAATAGTTTGAGGCAGGGCGTCTGTCCGGTTGGTCGCGCCCCCGTGCGTTAATCGGCCTTCTTCGCGGGCTGCTTCTGGGCCTCTTGAGCCTCTTTCTTCTTCTGGTTCTCTTCGCTCAGCTTGGTGGTCTGCTGCTGCGCCTCCTCGGCCTGTTTGCTGAGCTTGTCTTTATCTTCCGTTTTGCCGTCCATCTCGGCCAGCTTGGCGGCTTCGCGCAGGAGGTTTGTTTTATAGGACCAGGCGGACTCGTTGGTCGGGTCAAAGCTGATGGCCTTTTCGGCCTCTTCCAGCCCGCGCTGGACGCAGGCATGGGCCTGGTCGTAGTCCTTCTGGTCGGGCGGTTTTTTGTAAACGATGAGAGCCTTGTTGCCCTCTTTGACAACCTGTTTGCTGGCGGGCAGCTCCGTTATCTGGAAGGAGCAGTTCCAATCCTTGCTTGCCAGGACGACCCAGGCTTCCGCACGCTGCTCCGGCTTGGCATCGTTACTATTGGCGCGCTGCATGATCCACTGGCGCTGCGTGTCCTCTTCTTTAATCGCCCCGTAGAGCGCGGCAATCGCTTTATAAGCCTCTTCAGCCTCTTTGCTGTTGGGGTTCTTCTCCATCATCTGCTTATAGGCTTCGATGGCCTCGCGCGCTTTGGCTACATTTTCGGGCGTCTCATTTCCCGGTTTGTACTGGGCGTGAATCGTGCGCGCGACAAAAGAAGGTGCGGTCTTGTTGTCCGGGTCAAGCTCCATAGCTCTTTTCGAGTGCTGTTCCGCCTCTGCAAAGTGGCCCTCTCGATAGGTGCGCGCCGCTTCGTTCAACTCGTTTTTAGAACGTATCCGGTTAATGACGCCGCAACCGGAAAAGGCGACGACAACGATCAGGAGCAAAAGGGCAAACCTGGCTTGAGAGAGTTTCATTTCTTGGCTCCGTTAAAGTCGTCAGTGATGCGTCCACCAGTGATGAGCGGAAAGACGGAAGCTTTTCACTCATCACTCATGGACGCATCACTGACGACTAAATTTATTGTGCTAAATCGTCAACCTGCAAACCGACCGGACTTGCGCCCGCTCCCTTGATGGCGTCAATCACTCTGACGACCTCGCCGTACTTCATCGAGCGCGGCGCTTTGATAAAGACGGTTTTTTCCACTTCCTCCGTCCCCGGCCTGAAGGCTCGCTCGGCCTTGCGCTGTTGGAAGAGCGCGGCCAGACGCGAGGCCAGAGGGGCCGGGTCGCTCGCCGCTCCCATCTCGTCCTCGTTCAATTTGAGCTTGGAATCGGGCGTGATGGTCACGACCAGCGTCAGCGGGTTGGGCTTCAACTCCTTCATCATGTTCGGGTCAGGCTCGGTCGGAACTTTCGCCTCAAAACGGCTGGGCTTGAGCGGCGTGACGACCATGAAGATGATGAGCAGCACGAGCAGCACGTCAATCAATGGCGTGACGTTGATATACGGGACGGCAGTCTCGCCGCCGCCGCTTGAAGACATCCCCATAACTTTTACTCCTCTAACTTCTCATGCCGGACAGACGCGCGCGTTCTCCCCGGTCTGCCAGGAGGCGAGCGCCTGCCACCGCCGGGCCATGAAAAATTTTAAGCGGCAGGCTCTGTCCCGCCCTTCTTCTTCTTGTCCGCGACGAGGCCGATTTTGTCCACCCCGGCCTTGCGCACTTCATTGATGACGCCGACCACGCTCCCGTAATTGACGCCGACGCCGCTCTTGATATAGACGATCCTCTCGGCATCGGTCTTGCTCGCCAGCATCTTGTCAATCCGCGTCTGAAGCTCGCTCTTGTGCTTTTCGTCGCTCGTGAAGTCTGTGATCTTATCTTTGTTGATATAGACCTCACCGTCGTTTGGAATAGAGATTACGACCGAAGACTCCTTGATAATCGCGGGGTCTACTTCCGGGTTCTCCATATTCTTTGGGAGGGCGACCGTCACGCCCTGTTGCAGAAAGGGCGTGACGACCATGAAGATGATGAGCAGCACCAGCATGATGTCCACCATCGGCGTGACGTTGATCTCGGATTGGAGGCCGCCGCCTCCGCCACCTGACATTCCCATAACTACATCTCCTTACAAATGGCGCGAGTCCAAATGGCGCAGCGAGACTGGTCAACACGCGCGGCCCTTTTCTCTCCGGACAGACCGCGCCTGCATCTCAAGCCTTCTCTCTCTGGCGTCCCGCCTACGGCTTTAACTGCCGCGTGCGATTCTTGATGAAGTAGTCGATGAGTTCGGAAGCCGAGTTGTCCATCTCGACGACGAAGCCATCAACCTTGCCCGTAAAGTAGTTGAAGAGCCAGACGGCGGGGACGGCCACGGCCAGCCCGAGCGCCGTTGTAAAGAGGGCTTCGGAGATACCACCGGCGACGGCTGCGATACCGGCGCTCTCAGCATTCTTCATCCCGCGGAAGGCGTTGATAATCCCGAACACGGTCCCGAAGAGTCCGACGAACGGAGCGGTCGAGCCGATGGTCGCCAGACCCGACAGACCGCGACGAAACTCGGCTGTCTTAATCGCGATGGCGCGTTGCAGGGCGCGCTTGCTGGCATCTATCTCGTCTCCTGAAATCTCAGGCGAGGCCTCGTGCGCGCGAAACTCCTGGAGGCCGCTGCTGACGACCATCGCCAGATGCGAGCGGCGATGCTTGTCGCTGATGTTGATGGCCTCTTCGATGCGATCATTCTTGAGCGCCTGCGCGACGCGCGGAGCGAACTCGCGCGATTGCTGCTTGGCCGCCCTGTAGGTCAGAAAACGCTCGACCATGATCGCGATTGAATAGACAGACATGATCAAGAGAATGACCACGACGGCCAGCGCGACGCCGCCCAGATTCTTGAGCATCTCTGTGATCGAGAACATATTCGCGTCACTGCCTGCGGCAGCCGGGCTGGCAGCCGGGCTGGCAGCGGCATCCTGCCACAGGAGCACGAACAAGCTCAGAGCTTTTGAACCGAGTACGTTGAGTAGAATAGTCACGATAACCCCTCCAAAGATATTCAAAACCTATTTATCGAGAGCAGGCCGCAAAGCCGACGCGAGGGCCAGGCAACTCCGCTAGAGAGTTTCCCGCCCTCGGAAGGCACGTCCCGCCAATTTACTGGGCCACGAAGTTGTAGGTAATGACGCCCGTCACCTTGACAGGCACACCGGAAAGCTTCGTGGGCGAGAATCTCGCCTGGCGAGCGGCCTGAACCGCCACGGCCTGCAACAGCGGATGACCAGAGACGGCGCGCGCCGAAATGACGCCGCCATTCTCATCAATCGTCACCTGCACGGTCACAGTGCCACCGGCATGCGCGCTCCTGGCAATGGCCGGATAGGGCGGCTTCGGCAGGCTGATGGCCCTGCCGTTGAGCACGCCACCGGAAATCGGCGCAGTCGGTTTGGGCGGCGGTGTCGGCGAAGGCTTGGGCGGCGGCGGCGGCTCATCGGCCACGACGACCGGCGGGCCACCAGTGCCCGTGCCAGTACCCGTGCCGATGGATGGGCCGGTCGGCCCTGTGGCGGCCACGTCAACGTTTGAACTACCCCTCACCACCTGCCCGTATTCCGGGACTGGAGGCACTTTGCTGGCCTGGGCTGAAACCGTCTTCGGTGCAACCGGCATATCCACGCGGGCAATCAGATCGGTTCTCTGTGCCACCTCCGGTTGCTTGCTGTCGGCAGGCTTGGCCGCTTCTTTCTGTTCCGGCTGCGCCTGTTGTGGCGGGACGGGTACGGGCGCGACGAGCGTTGTCAGCTCAAGGTTCTGGTTTTCCAGATGCGCGTCATACCAGTAGATACCGCCAACGAACAGGGCCAGCCCGAGTACAGCGTAGAGACCCAGCGTGCCGAGAAGAAAATAACTCTTCCTCGCAATGTCTTCCTTATGCGAGGTTGACTCGACAAGATGATCAAACATTTCGTTTTGGTCCTCCCTATTCCGGTGCCAAATGGATCAGGGGTGCGAAAGCTAAAAGCCAAATTACTATTGCGTAAAGCGCTGCCTGAAAGAACTCTCTCCGAGTTATAAAAAAAATGGATTGAAGGGGAAGCAGCGGCAGTCGAGCGCAAGAGACGCTCTCCCGTTTGAAAGCTGGCCGCTGTGCGAGAGTAACTATCCGAACTCGCCGGCCATTCCAAACAGAGACCACCGCACACCTATCCGTTCCCTATCCATGAAACGCGGGCACGAGTCTCTTAAAGGCTTATTTAATTTGGGCCAGCAACGGGCGCAGTCTATGCCGCAAAGCCTGCCAAAGTCAAGTAGAAAAGTCTCGGAAACGGAATTGAAATCAGAATTTAAGAAAAACAGAAAACATCCCGCGGGATCGAGTATAAAGCAGCAAGTATCAGCGTCTAAAGCTTGAAAGCCGGAGAGGAAAACGCTTCGCTTCCCTCATCCGGCTCTCCGCCCTGTGCTCCTGACAAATCTCGTTTTTTACGAACGGGCGGCTCCCTGCGGCTCTTTGACGACACCGCCGCCGCTCGTCCCAGGCCCGCGTCTGCGCGCCGCAGCCCCGCCGCGCTCAGAGCTCGTCCCGCGCGATGCGGCAGGCACGCTCTGCGCCTTCTGAGACGCTCCCAAGCGCTGTTGCCACCAGACCATGATGGGGCTGGCAACGGCGATTGAAGAGTATGTCCCGAAGGAGATGCCGATCAGCAGCGCGACGGAGAAACCGAAGAGCACGTGCCCGCCAAAAAGGACCAGCGCGAGCGCCGAAAGAAAGACCAGACCGGAAGTGATGATCGTGCGCGAGAGCGTCTGGTTGATGGAGTCGTTAGTGATTTTGTAAAGCGTGTCGCGTCTGCGCAGCCGCAGGTTTTCGCGTATACGGTCGAAGACAACAATGGTGTCGTTGACGGAAAAGCCGACCAGCGTCAGTAGCGCGGCGATGACCGTCAGGTTGATTTCCCATTGAAAGATTGAGAAGAAGCCGAGCGTCACCAGTACATCGTGAAAGACTGCGATGACGGCTGCCGCGCCGTAACTGAGTTCAAAACGGAAGGCTATATAAAGCAGTATGCCGACCAGCGCGGCGAGCGTGACGGCGATGGCGCGACTGCGCAACTCCTGTCCGGCGACAGCGCCGACCGCTTCAGTCCCGACTATCTTGTAGGCCGCCTGCGGGTCCGAGCTGAGGTCGGTATTCTGGTTCGTCACCTCTGGTCCAAAAGTGTTGAGCGCGGCACGGACCTTGTTGCGCCCGTCGTCCACCTGCGCCTGGTCCGCGGCCTCGCTCGTGTCCGCAGAGTTGACGCGCGGCAGCTTGATGAGATGCTCGTCGGCCTTGTCAGTGACCTGCTGTATGACAGCATCATTGATGCCCTGCTTGGCAAGCGCGTCGCGGACTGCTTCGGCGCTGGGCCGCTGCTTAAACTGCACCGTGACGACCGTTCCGCCCTTGAAATCAACCCCGAGGTTGAAGGCGTCCGTGCCGCCCGGCACAGCCTGCCTGACGATGGCCGAGAAGAGGCCCAGGAGCATCAACAGCACGGAAGCGCCGATAAAGATACGACGATCCGAGAGCCAATCAATATTTACGTTTTTGAAAATCTGAATCATGGCAATACACAGAGCGTGATATGTAACAGGTGACGGGTGACAGGTGACAAGAGAGAAGCTCTTTAACCTGTCACCTGTCACCTGTCACGGGTTTAAATGCTGAGCGTTTCGGCTCGCCTTCCTTTCCGACTCAGAAGCCAGATAAAGATTGTGCGCGAGACGTAGACGGCTGAAAAGAGGTTGACCAGCAGACCGAGCACGAGCGTGACGGCAAAGCCGCGAATCGGACCACTCCCGCCGAACATAAAGAGAAAGAGCGAAGAGATGATGGTCGTCACGTGCGTATCGATAATCGTCACGAAGGCGCGTGCGAACCCCTGCTCGACGGCTGAGCCGACAGTCTTACCTGTATGCAGCTCTTCGCGTATGCGCTCGAAGATGAGCACGTTGGAGTCAACGGCCATGCCTATCGTGAGGATGATACCGGCGATGCCCGGCAGCGTCAGCGTCGCGCCGAAGAGGACCAATCCGGCCATCAGGAGCAGCGTGTTTAAGAGCAGCGCGATAACGGCGTTGACGCCAGCGCCGCGATAGTAAAAGAGCATGAAGAGGACGACGAAGCCGAGGCCGTAGAGCGAAGCCTTGACGCCTGCGCGTATCGAATCCGCGCCGAGGCTGGGGCCGACCGTGCGCTCTTCGAGGTAAGTAATCGGTGCGGGCAAAGCGCCCGAACGCAGGGTGAGCGCCAGGTCTTCAGCAGACTTTTGCGTAAAGCGTCCGCTAATCTCACCCGAATCCGTAATCTGCGATTTGATATAGGCGATAGACTTGACTTCATCGTTGAGCACGACGCCCATGTACTCGTTAATATTCGCGCCGGTCCACTGCCCGAACTTCTCAGCGCCTCCGGGCTTGAGCGAGAAAGTTATCTGGTAATCGTTGGCGCTGCCGCTGGAGCTGACGGCTTTGGCATCGCGGAGCTGGTCTCCTTCGATGACGGGCGGATATTCCACGATAACATAGCTCTTAGGCTTGTTCTGGTCCGCCGCAGGCTGCTCGCCCGTAGCATTCGTCGGCTCATCTCTTTCGGCGTAAGGCACGATCTTGCGATTGGGCGGGAGCGTCCCGCCGAGCGAGCTGAGAGCCTCCTGCTCGGTTGCGAATTTCTGTATCGGCGAAGGGCTTGGAGGCGTCACGACATGAACGAGCGTGAGCCTTGATTCGGCCTTGAGCAGCTCCTTGACGCGCTCTGGGTCCTGGACGCCGGGCATCTGTAAGAGCAACTGGTGCGCGTCCGCCGAGCCGACTGTTTGCAGCTCAGGTTCTGCCACGCCGAAGGCGTTGATACGGCTCAGAATAATATTGTAAGCCTGGTCCACAGCCTGTTTACTCAAGGCCCTGGCCGCCGGTCCGTTGAGCGTCCAGGTGAGATTGTTGCCGCTCGTCGAAGAGGACCAGTCCGTCAGGTCAACCTTTTTCTTGACGGCCTCCGTGATGTCATTGAGCTTCGAGGCATCATCAGCCGGAAGCGTAAAGCTATAACTATTATTCGCCGTGTTAACAACGGCATCTTTGACGCCGAAGCCTGCTTCCTTGGCGGCCGTCTGCGCCGCGTTAGCGTTGTTGGCCGTCAGCCGCTCAAGAAACTTTTCCGTCTGCACGCGCATCAGCAGGTGCGAGCCGCCCTTGAGGTCCAGTCCGAGCCGTATGTTGTCTTGTAGTGTGTGCTTGATGCCGGTCCAGCCGAAGTCCTTGAGATGCGGGCGACGGCGCGGGCCGATGACGGCATACAAGCCGAGCAGCGTGATGACAAGAATCAGGATAGTGCGCAGAAGTAGATTATGTTTCTTCATAACTGATGGAGCAAAGGCGCGACCGGAGGGCGGCGCACGATTTGAGCAAAGCTATTGAACCGCTATTTCTTCTCCTCTTCCGGCTGGACCCCGGCGACAGCCGAGCGCGCGACTTCGAGGATGGATTTGTCTGCGCTGCGAATCAGAAAACTGGTCTCGCGGACAGCCGAGATGGTGCCGATGACGCCGCCCGTCGTGATGACCTTATCGCCAGCCTTGAGGTTGGCGATAGTCTCTTGCAGCTCTCGCTGGCGCTTCTTCTGCGGCATGATGAGCAGAAAATAGAAGACGACGAAAATCAGTATCATCGGGACGAACCCGCCGATTGCGCCGCCCAGTCCTTGAAAGAAAAGTAGGATGATGTTCATCAGGTTCAGGGTTTATGACAAAAGTTATTCTTGTGTGCGAGGCCAAAGCACGAAGAGGCGCGTCAGGCGTGCGGCTTCAGCGTCCTCAGCTTGGCGCGCGCTGGCTGGCGCGCTCGCAGCTCGCCCGCGAAAAGGGGTGCGCGCCTCCCTCTGGTCACTCAACGCCGGAGCCAATCCCCTCTAGGAACTCCCGCCGAAATCGCGTGAAATTGCCAGACCGGATAGCTTGCCTTACGCGCCGCATGGTGTCAAGGAAGAAGGCGAGGTTGTGATGTGTGATGAGTATGCTGGCGAGCATTTCGCCCGTCTGGTAGAGATGCCGTAGATAGGCGCGCGAGTGGCGCTGGCAGACAGAGCACGAGCAGGCTTCATCAACCGGGCGCGGGTCGCGTGCCCACTGCGCATTCTTGATATTGAGCTTGCCGCGAGAGGTAAAGGCCTGTCCCGTGCGCCCGTTGCGCGTCGGGAGGACGCAATCGAACATATCCACGCCGCGCGCCACCGCTTCAACCAGGTCTTCGGGCGTCCCGACGCCCATCAGATAACGCGGCTTCCCAAAGGGCATGAGCGGCGCGATCTCCTGGACCACCTCGTACATCAGAATCTTCTCTTCGCCCACGCTGAGGCCGCCGATAGCATAGCCGTCAAATTCGGTCTCAACGGTGCGCTCAAGGCTCTCTCGCCGCAGGTCCAGATGCGCCGCCCCCTGGACTATGCCAAAGAGCGCCTGCGCGCCGCTCAAGCCTTCGAGCGGCTCAAGCCTTCCGGTATCCATCCCTTCGAGCTGCAAGGCATCGAACCTCCGGCGCGAGCGCCTGGCCCAGCGCGCGGTCAGCTCCATACTGGCACGCGCCTCCGTGTGCGAGGCTTGACCGGGCGCGCACTCGTCGAAGACCATAGAGATGTCTGAGCCGAGCGCGGCCTGGACTTCCATAGAGACTTCGGGCGAGAGAAAACGCAGGCTCCCGTCAACATGCGAGCGAAACTGTGTCCCCTCTTCGCTAATCTTGCGCAGCGCGCCCAGGCTCCAGACCTGAAACCCGCCGGAATCCGTCAGCAGCGCACGCTCCCAACCGATAAACCGGTGCAGCCCGCCGCAAGCCCTGATCGTCTCAGCACCCGGACGCAGCCACAGGTGATAAGTGTTGCCGAGGATGATGCGCGCATCCAGCTCTCCGGATTCGAGCGCCTCGAAGCGCGTGCCCTTGACCGTGCCGAGCGTGCCGACGGGCATAAAGACCGGAGTCTCGATCATGGCCCGCCGCGTTTGCAAAAGCCCCGCGCGCGCCTCGCCCTCCTGTGCCAGGATTTGAAAGTTAAGAGCCTGCTGGTCCATCAGATAGAAAATTCATTTTGGCTTGCGCGCTGCTGGTCCACCTTCGGCTCAGGCTCCAGGACGGGCAGGCGAACTCTAAAGCTCGCGCCTCCTCCTTCGTCGCTACGCGCCTCCGCGTGGCCGCCGTGCGCTTCGACCAGCTCTTTGACGAGCGCGAGGCCGATGCCGAGGCCGCCGTGCCTTCTGGTTGAAGAGGCGTCCGCCTGACGAAAGCGGTCCCAGATGTAGGGCAGGAAATCCTGCGGGATACCCTCGCCCGTATCATCTACTTCGAGGACGATCCAGCGCGCCGCACGGCTGCCTTCCGGAATCAGGACTCCCCTTTCGTCAACGAGCCGCGAGCGCACGGTGATGCGGCCTCCGGCGGGCGTAAATTTGATGGCGTTGTTGAGCAGGTTCCAGAGCACCTGCTGGATGCGATGCGGGTCAACGCTGATTAGAGGCAGGCTATCTTCAAGCTCCGTCAGCAAGTCGAGTTGATGTTCAGCGACCGATTGCCGCACGGCCTGCAAGGCTTCCAGAATAATCGTATTGATGTTCGCGCGCTTACGCTCAAGCTGTAGGCCGCGCCGCTGTATGCGCGAGAGGTCCAGCAGGTCCGAGATCAACTGCGTAAGCGAGTCCGTAGAATTTTTAATCACGCCGATGCCGTCCGCCAGCTCTTCATCAAAGGCGACGGCCTCGTTCTCGCCGAGCAGCTCGACCCAGCCCTGTATGGCCGTCAGCGGCGTGCGCAGCTCGTGCGAGAGCGTGGCGAGAAACTCATCCTTGAGCCGGTTGGCTTCGCGCAGCTCTGAGATAAGCCGCGCGTTTTCCAGCGTCGAGCCGATCTGCGTGGCGACAGCCGTGAGCAGGTCTATGTCGTCGGCCAGCCAGCGTCTGTACTCTCTGGTCTGGTGCGCGCTGAGCGACCCGATAACGCGCCCGCGATGCATGATGGGCACGACAGCGAGGCTTTTAAGCTCCATCCTCTCGATTAAATCCATATACTCGCCCGCCAGTTCGTGCGCGAAAACATCAGGCACGACGAAGGGTCTGCGATTAATCTTAATCCAGTAGGCGACGGGCGAGCGTTCCTTGATTTCCGTCTCATGCGTGATGGGCGCGACCCCCGCGGCGCACCACTCGCCCAGAAACTCCGTCCGCTCCTGGTCCGGAAAGAGAGTGGCGATGCAGCGGTCCAGCCCCATCACTTCGCCGACGCGCTCGATGACAATCTCTATCCCGCGCGTCGCATCGTCGGCGTGCTGCAAAGCGAGCAGCAAGCGATTGACGATGGCTTCGCGCTCGGCCTGAGCTTGAATCGTGGTGAAGAGACGCGCGTTGGCGATGGTTTCGGCGGCCTGCGCGGCGAAGATTTCCAGGAGGCGCACGTCTCGCTCGCGAAAACCGCCGGGACGATTGGCGACATAGATAAAGCCTATCAGCTCTCGCTTGATGCGCAAGGGGACGCCGATCACGGAGCGTATGCCGTAACGCTCTATAAAGTTTTGATTAAAGCGCGTGTCATGGGCGGGGTCGTTTGAGAAGAAAGGCTCATCGGTCCTAAAGATGTAAGCGCTGCTGCCATCCTTATCGAGCGTAAAGCGAAACTCTTGAATCAGCTCAGGCAGAATGTTATAGCTCGGCGCTTCGGCGCGCACCTGGTTCAAGCGTCGGTCATAGGTCGCCAGCAAACATCTCTCAGCGCCGATTAATTCGGCGATGGCTCGCGTCAGGTTGCCGTAAATATCCGAAGTATCCTTGAGGGTCGAGAAGGCGCGAGAGATTTTGTAAAGCCCCTCAAGCTCTTCGCCGCGACGACGGCTCGCTTCATAAAGACGCGCGTTGGTGAGTGCGGCGGAGACGTGCGCCGCGACCGCCGCCATCAGCCTGCCGTCATCCTCGGTCCAACGGCGCGGCCCTGCGCAATCCTGCACCTCCAGCCAGCCTCTGTGCTGACCCCCTATGCTGACCGGAGCGGAGAGCGCGGCACGCGCTGCGAGGCGTTTGTAGAGCTGGACCAGCTCATCCTGGTCCAGTTCATGGAGGTCTGCGACCATGACGGGCTGATCACTTTCGAGCACTCTCTGCGCATACTCGCTCGCGCGAAAAGGGATGCGATGCCCGCGCAGCGAAGCGACCTCCGGGCGCGCGCGATATTCATAACTGACCAGCGCGTAGCCGCTCTGCGGCTCGAAGAGCGTAATGTGGCAGCGGGCCGCATTGAGCGCAGCGCCGAGCATATCCACTGTCTCCTGCAAGGCAGAAGTCGGGTCGAGCGAGCCTGAGAGCTTGCGGCCAATACGTCCGGCCAGCTCTTCGCGCCGCGCGACGGCCTCCATCTGGCGCGAGCGGAGTTCCGTCTGTTCCAGCAGCAGAATCTTTTCGATGGCGATGGCGAGCGGGGGCGCTAAGCGTTCGAGTGCGAGCAGGTGCTTGCGCTCGTAAGCGTCCGGCGTGCGGCTCGTCAGGTTGAGGCTTCCGATTGGACCATGCGTGGAAAAGAGCGGGCAGCAGACGGCTGAACGAAAGCTCTCGCGCTGTAAGTCGTCATAAGTATTAAAGCGCGTCTCCGTGCTCAGCTCAGGAATAACGATCATCTCCTGCGCCTTGAGAGCCAGTTCCGTGACAGAGCCGCGCAGGACAGCCACCGCTCCGAGCGCGAGCGAGCCTGCATGCTCGCCCGACAGAGCGAAGACGCGCAGGTGCTCAGAGTCTTCCTCGCAGAGCGCGATGGAGGCACGGTCAAACGGAATCAGCGAGCGCATCTGCTCGGTCGCTAACCCGAAGACCTCTTCTATCGTGCGGCTGGAATTGACCGCGGCGACGACGCGATTGACGACTTCGAGCTGCTCCGTCGCCTCGCGCAGGTAATCGAAGAGCGCGCTCGTCTCTGCGCTCGTCACTGTGTCGGGTTCCGGTTCGACACTAAATTTTGTGTCGTACTCGCTCATACTCAGGATGCGGTCTTTTCCTTACTCTTGCGATGACGCTCGATGAGTCGCAGCGGAGTGGCGAAGAAATCGAACTCTTCGCGGAGGCGGTTTTGCAGATGTCGCTCGTAGGAAAAATGCAGGCCCGGTCTGCCGCCCGCCGTAAAGAGGACGAAAGTCGGAGGACGCACGCCCGCCTGTGTCATATAAAGAATACGCAGGCGCGAGACGCCGCCTTTGACCGGCGCGGGCGTTGCGCCGCCGCGCGGCTGCGAGACGTGTTGCTCAAAGAAAGCGTTGAGCTGCGCGGTTGGGACGCGGCGATTGCGTGCCTCGTTGGCGCGCAGGGCGAGCGGCAGAATTCTCTCGACGCGCTGGCCCGTCAGCGCGGAGATGGTGATGACGGGTGCCCAGCTCAGGAACTTCATCTTGTCGCGCAAGTTCCGCTCAAACTCCGCGGGCGTGCCGGTCTCTTTATTCGGGAGAGCGTCCCACTTATTGACCGCGATGATGACGGAGCAGCCAGCCTCGACCGCGTAACCTGCGATATGAGCGTCGAGCGCCGCCACGCCTTCCACCGCATCAATGACGAGGATAGCGACATCTGCGCGTTCCAGCGCACGCCGCGCCATGACGACCGAAAGCTTCTCAGCCATCTCCTGCGTCTTGCCCTTACGCCGTATGCCAGCCGTATCCACTATACGCAGCGGCTGCCCCTCAACTTCCAGCTCAGTATCCACGGCATCGCGCGTCGTGCCCGCGACCGGAGAGACGATGACGCGCTCTTCGCCGAGCAGCCGGTTTAAGAGCGAAGACTTGCCGACATTCGGGCGGCCTATAATCGCGAGGCCCACTTCACGCGTGCGGCTCTCGCTTTCCGCTCCCGTTGGACCAGTCTCAAACTTTTCGATGAGAGCATCGAGCAGCTCGCCGAGACCGTTGCTCTGCTCAGCCGAGATGGGAAAAACCTCCTCGAAGCCGAAGCGGTAAAACTCGCCCGCGTGAGCATCTATACGCGCCGCGTCAGCCTTGTTGGCGGCGACCAGCACGCGCTTGCCCGTCGAGCGCAGCAGCCGCGCCAGCTCTTCATCAAGCGGCGTCACGCCCTGGCGCGCATCCACAACCCAAACCAGCGCCTGCGCCTCTGTGATGGCAGCCTCCGCCTGCTTCAAGATATTGGCAGGGATAACGGCATCGTCATCAGGGACTATGCCGCCCGTATCTACAATCGAAAAACGGCGACCGGACCATTCCGCCTCCCCGTAGATACGGTCGCGCGTAATCCCCGGCTCATCTCCGACAATCGCGCGCCGCTCTCCCGTCAGCCGGTTAAAGAGGGTGGACTTGCCCACGTTGGGCCGTCCCACGATGGCGACCAGCGGCAAGGGCGCACGCGTCTCCGGAGGGCGCTCAAGCGACCCTGCGTTTTCCGCACCCGGCAATGATTCCTCTCGACCGACAGGCATCTTCACACAAACCTCTGTTTCCCACTGCTCTCTTAAATGAAGAAGGGAGGCGGCACTAAAATTTTCTTCTGGGGCGTATCCAGTGTAAACGCAATCGGGAACAGCCCGCAAGATTGTTTTCTCAAGAGGCAGGAAAGCGTCGCAGCCGCGAGACAATTAAAACTGATTCAGAGTTTGACAGCGGTCAAAGTTAGACTGAACACGCGTTGAGCTTAAATGCCAGCAGTGGTGGACCCGCTCGCCTTTCGCGCTCAACTTCTCATTGACCCTTGACTATAGATTCCTATAATCTGCACGACGCGAAAGAGCACACACGCGAGCCTCGCACAGGGCACGCGGCACAAACTCATCCGACTCTCTTTCGAGACCCATCCATGCGCTGGCAAAACCTAAATCCGGGTCATTGGAGCAAGGCTCTCATCAAACACCTCGCAGCCAATGGCCCCTCCGCCGACACGGATTCCTCAAACGAGACGGCGGCCCATCTAGCGCTCGGCCAGCGCGGCGAGCAACTCGCGGCCAGACACCTTGAGCGCGAAGGCTATCAACTCGTCGCAGGTAATTTCAAGCTCCCTGTCGGGCGCAACCTGCGCGGCGCGCTCGTCACAGCAGAGATAGACCTGGTGGCTTACGAGGACGCGACCCTCTGCTTTGTGGAAGTCAAAACACGTGCCTCCGATTGGTTCGCAGCGCCGGAAGCCAACGTGGACCTGCGCAAGCAGCGACAACTAACCCGCGCCGCACGCGCCTATCGCCGTCTACTAGGATTGACCGACGCTCCCTTTCGCTTCGACGTGGTCAGCATCATCCTCCCGCCCGCTGACGAGCACGCCCCGGCGCCAGCCCCGCGCATACAGCTACTGCGGAATTTCTGGACCGCTGATAAATTCCGCACCCCCCGCTGGACCGGCCCGCATGACGACAGTTAAAAATCCCTGTAATTTCCCCGCCCGCTTGACAACAACCCTCCAATCCGTAAAATGTGATTTCTGCAAGCGGGAGTAACTCAGTGGTAGAGTGCGACCTTGCCAAGGTCGAAGTCGCGAGTTCAAATCTCGTCTCCCGCTCCAAAAGTTTAAAGAGAAAGTGGAAGGGCGAAAGGCGAAAGTTTTCTTTACTTTCACCTTCCGCCCTTCGCCCTTTCCCTCCCCTCAGCGGCGGCGTAGCCAAGTGGTAAGGCAGAGGTCTGCAAAACCTTTATTCATCGGTTCGATTCCGATCGCCGCCTTAATAGAATCAAGAGTTTACGGGTAGCCAAGTGGCTGCCCGTAGTTGTTTAGTCTGCCAACGGTCTGCCAAACTCATGGCTGACTGCCTCTTATGGGCCAAAGCAGGATTCTGTGTAAGTGAGTGTGAGCTGAGTCCGCCCATCGGGACTCTTCCGTCGAAAAGAATCGCGAACTGGTTCATCGCGCCGCTCCAGTTCTTGATCGGCATCCTCCATCTTTGGCTGATGTTCTTCAATCCCA
>DASWMI010000059.1:0-2181 GCA_036399835.1 Pyrinomonadaceae bacterium
GCCCTTTCCATTCGAGAGCCTGCCCGCCGGATGACCACCAGGCTGTCAGGCCCAGCATCATGAGCAGCACAAAAGTATTGATTAAATGGACAGACATATAGATGGCGCGCGCCATCGAAGCGTTCTGGCCCACCAGCTCAAGCAGCACCAGCCCGGCCCCTATCAGTGCCTCCGTTAAGATAAAGACCAGCGACCAGAGAGCGCCGCGACGTACCCTGTGTTTTTTCGGATAGACGCGAAATGCCTGGACCACGAGCAGGACCAGCAGGATGAGCGCCAGCCCGCTCATCAGGCGATGCGTGAGCTCTATCAGCGTCTGAGCCTGAGCCGCGCGCGGAATCATCTCACCGTTGCAGAGCGGCCAGTGGCTGCCGCAGCCCGCGCCGGAGCCTGTCGCGCGGACCAGCGCCCCCCACACAATCACGGCCAGATTCCACCCCACAACGACCCACGCGTAAACAGCGAATCTTCTATTTTTCATCCGGATAATTTCGACGATTAAAGTTTAAAGGCTCAGCAGCATAAACCGTAGAGACATTTCGCACGGCTCGATTATAGGACATGCGCGGCCCGTACTCCATCAGTCTCCCTCTTTCTCTTTTTGCGCGCGGTGATGTTACATTCAAGCTGCAAACGGCAAAGGCTCTCATCCCTGATCGAGACATGATAGACGAAAGGACCAGAAAAAAGACGTGCGCAGCATGATGCTCTTGGCAGCAACCCTCTTCATACTCTTTTTGACAAGCCCTATGGCCTTCTCGATGACGAACAAGGAGACGCCGGACCAAAAGTTTGAAGCGCTGGCGAAAAAGTATCTCGAACAACTGCTTGAGATGAATCCGGAACTGGCGACGCGGCTCGGCGACCATCGCTTCGACCATCGCCTGAACGATTACAGCCTCGCGCAAATCGAGCGCGAGCGCGTCTTTAATCGCACATCTCTCAAGGCGCTCGATGGCATCGCCGTTAAGCGCCTGAGCGCCGTCAACAGGATTGATTACAGCATCCTTCGCTCGCGTCTTGAGTCGAATCTTTTTCAGCTCGACGTGCTCCGCGAGTATGAATGGAATCCGCTGCGTTATAACGCTGGCGATGCTATCTACAACCTGGTCGCACGTGATTTTGCGCCGCTGCCAATGCGCCTGCGTAATGTCGCCGAGCGACTCAAGGCTTTGCCTTCGGTTGTCGCACAGGCCAAGTTGAATTTGAAGAATCCTCCGCGCGTCCACACGGAGACGGCCATTACGCAGAACAGGGGAACGATCAATCTCATACGCGGCGAGCTGCAAGCTTTTATAGAGCAAGCGCCGGAGTTGAAGGCCGAGCTATCCAGCGCGCAAGTCCTGGCCGTCGCCGCGCTCGAAGATTACGGTCGGTGGCTGGAAACAGATTTGCTGCCGCGCTCGAACGGAGATTTTCGTCTGGGCGATGAGAAATATCGCCGCAAGCTACGCTACACGCTCGAATCCGAGCTTTCCAAAGAAGAGATTCTGCGCCGCGCCGAAGCAGACCTCGCGAGCACGCAAAGCTCCATGTACGAAGTCGCGCTCCCGCTCTACAAAAAATATTTCCCTGAAGAAAAAGGCGCGCGCCTCAATGATAAGAAGCATGTCATCCAAGCCGTGCTCACGCGACTGGCCGAGACGCATCCGACCAACGAATCAATCATCCCGCTCGCCAAAGAATATTTGGACCAGACGACCCGCTTCGTGCGCGAAAATAATCTCGTCAGCGTCCCCGCGGAGCCTGTCAACATACAGGTCATGCCGGAGTTTCAACGCGGCGTCGCGGTCGCCAACTGCACACCGCCCGGCCCGCTTGAGCCGAAAGGCGAGACCTTCTACAACATCTCTCCGACGCCTAAGACTTGGACCAACGCGCGCGTCGAATCCTTCTTCCGCGAATACAACAACTATATGGTCCAGGATTTGACGATTCACGAGGCGATGCCAGGCCACTATCTGCAACTGGCCCACTCCAACAAATTCAAAGCGCCGACGCTGGTTCGCGCAGTCTTTCGCAGCGGCACGTTTACGGAAGGCTGGGCCGTCTACGCCGAACAACTGATGGCAGAGCGCGGTTACGGCGGGCCTGAAGTCCGCATGCAACAGCTCAAGATGAAGCTGCGCGTGATTGTCAACGCCATCCTAGACCAGAAGATTCACACCGATGGGATGACAG
>DASWMI010000060.1:0-6357 GCA_036399835.1 Pyrinomonadaceae bacterium
GGAGGGGCTACCTGACAGGATCAGCCCTTTCGGGTTCTTTGAGGATATTGTTTCAATCGAGGTGTTGAACGGCAGAATCTCGCAGTAGACCCCAGCTTCTCGGACGCGACGGGCGATCAACTGTGTGTACTGTGAGCCAAAGTCAAGTATGATGATAATCTCATGAGTTTTTTTTTCGCTCAAAGGTAAACCTCCAGATAGTTTACGGCGTCAGATGGCTTGATATGCGTCGGAGAACACAAAGGATTATACTTGTTGGATAAGAATTGGGACAACATAAGACTCGGACATCTCTTCAGGCTGTTGTCTTTATTAGTAGCTTCACTAAGGCTGTTCCCACTGGATGGCTTAACGCGGAAAGACTCAAAACGATGTCGCATGCTGTTCAAGAGCTGCGTTGTGAGCCTTCTTTTATTGTCCTGCTTTGTCTCTGTAGCCTTCCCTGCCCGCACGTTTGTTGATGAAAAACGCTCGCAGCTCTCTCTTTCACGACCACTCACTTTACGCTGGCAGTATGCTTCGGAGATGACCCTCAATCTAACGCCGGCGACAGATGGCGAACGCATCTATTTACCGCTGGCATCCGGGACGCTTGTTTCTCTTCGCTCTGAAGATGGCGGCCTAGTATGGAAGACAGATATTGGTGGTGAGATTTCCGCGTCTCCCTTTGCCGACCAGCGCGGTGTTTATATAGCCTCTGAAACCATTGGCGTGCCCGGCGATAGGCCACGTGCTCTTGGCGCTCTACGCTTGTTGGGGAGCGAGGGAGGAGTCACGCTCTGGATGAGAACCCTACCCAGGCCTTTGCACGGCGTCCTGGCATCAAACGAAACCATGCTCTTCGGCGGCGCCAGCGATGGCCGTGTCTATGCGGTGATAAAAAGAACCGGCGAGATAGCATGGATTATGCAGCATAGCTCCCCTTTCGCTTCTCATCCGGTGCTCGCCGGGTCACGTTTATTTATAGGCAGCGATGATGGGACGCTTTTCGCGCTCAATCAAGTGACGGGGAAAACATACTGGCGTTATCGGACGCGCGGGCCGGTGCGTGGCAGTCCTGTAGAGATGGATGGGGTTATCTATTTCGGTTCGGCAGATGGATATGTCTATGCTTTGGAAGAACAGACGGGGCGCCTGCTGTGGCGCAAACGAACTGGAGCCGGCGTACAGGCAGTAGCCTTTGTCAAGAATGGTTTGCTGGTCGCCTCTTTAGATAATTTCGTCTATTTTCTGTCTCTACATAAAGGTGAGCAGGTCTGGAAACATCAGTTGACGGGCAGGCTGGCGGCTCAGCCTTTGATCACACAGGACGGCGCTCTGTTCACTCCGCTCTCAGGAGATGCAGGAGTAGTGCTGGAGATGCGTAACGGCAAGCAGATCAATACGCTTCCGATTGGAGAGGATAACAGCACGGCGGCTGCGCCGATCATTGCAGGCAATATGGTCTTTCTGACGACGCGCCACGGGCTGATGGCCTTCTCGCATCCGCCCGTTAATAGTAGAACCGACAACCATTAACAGGCTGTGCAGTTTGCCGCCTCTGGTTCAAGAGAATAAGGCTAGGCCTTTTCTTTCTCGGCTGATCTATGAAAGATTGCCCAGAAGCGAAAGAGCAGGCCATGCAGGACGTAAACTGTCACCAGCGCGAGCAGTACATAGCGCGAATAAAGCCAGACGAGCATAATCACGGCGGCAATCAGCAGGATCACCAGACGAGTGCTCCCGCGGCGTGTCCCGACTGACTTGAAGCTTGGATAACGCAAGGTGCTGACCATCAGCGCGCTGAGACAGGCGATGAGCACCATCATCAAGCTGCTATAAATGGTCGCCAGCCTAGGCCCGTACTGGACCAGTGGCTGGGGGGCAAAATGGACTATCGCCGCAATGCCTGCTGCGGCCATAGGAATCGGCAGGCCCAGGAAGTAGTTCTTATCAACCTTGACCGTGCCGGCAGCCATGGCGCGTGGCCGCGTCGCCTGTACATTAAAACGTGCCAGACGAAAAGCGCCGCACATGAGATACATAAAGGAGAGAAACCATCCGAGCTTGTGCGCATCCGTGCTCTCATGAAAAGCCGAGCCGTAGCCCCAGGTATAGGCCAGCACCGCAGGGGCAATCCCGAAAGTCAGGACATCCGCGATGGAATCAAACTGGATACCTATTTCCGTGGCGGTTTTGGTCATGCGTGCGATGCGCCCGTCCAGCGTATCGAAGACCATCGCCCAGCCTATGGCTTTGGCTGCGCTGTCGAAAAGATTTGCGGCGCGCGTTAAATCCGCTTCCCTGCCTGTGACCAGCATCTGAAAGCCGCGCAGCGAAGCCATCACGGCCAGGAAACCCATTAAGATATTGAGAGCCGTAAAGAGAGAGGGAATCAGATAGAGGCCCTTCTTGATCCCTCTATGCTGATGTTGCTGCTGGACCGAAGGCTCTTTTTCAGGTCGGAAACGTGGAATACTGGACATCATCGCAACCTCCCGACAATCGTCGTTCCGCCTTGTACTCTCATCCCTACGCGGGCCAGCACTTCGACTTCGGGTGGCAGGACGAGGTCCGTCCGCGAGCTGAATTTAATCATCCCAAAGCGTTCGCCCAATCCCAACTCGTCGCCCTTCTTTTTCCAGCAGACAATACGGCGCGCCAGCACTCCTGCAATCTGCTTGCAGACCACCGTCAGACGCTCGCCCTCTATGGTCAGAGAGTTTTGCTCGTTGACCAGGCTCGCTTCATCCTTAGTCGCCATGAGGAATCTTCCCTTCGTGTAGGTTATCTCTTTAATCCTACCTGCAATCGGCGCGCGGTTGATGTGCACATCCAGAGGCGAAAGAAAGATGCTGACGACCGTTCCCGAATCAGGATCATCCGGGACGAGCGTGTGTACACGTGTGACGCGGCCATCGGCAGGCGAAACGATGAGATTGTCTTCAGCCGGAGCATGGCGTTGAGGGTCGCGAAAAAAGTAGGCCATAAAAGCAGCCAGCGCGAGGAGCAAGAGCGAGACGGGCCAGTAACCGAAGATGAACGCGATGAGCCCCAGCAAGAGCGGAATGATGATGTATGGAAGACCTTCGCGAGCCATATTAAAGTTGGACCAGAGAGCTATTTATCCTTGCAGTAGCGAAGATACTCTTCGTGTTGATGAAGAAAAAAGGGGCGCTGCCCGTTGAACTCGCGTCCCCTTTGACCCCGCCGATGCGGGAATTTTGTGGCAATTCAGCTCTCGAAATCAGTGCGAGGAGCTTTCGGTTTTCTGGTGTTGCAGCATGATCGAGTACATCTGATCTTTAAGGGCTAACTTTTTCTTCTTGATGGTAATCTCTTCTAATTGTTCTTCATCACTGGGAAAAGCCAGTGCGGATAATTCCTTTAGGCGTTCTTCATAACGACCGTGCTCGCGTGCCAGCTCGCGAAATTCAGGATTGCTGTTGATGAGAAACTCTTTCAGGCTGTCTGTATTGGTCATTTCCATCTGCGGGAAGCCTCCTTTGAGATGTGTGGAATGGTCCGTGAAAGTTAGCCATCTGTTTGCGATTCCGGTTCAAGATAATCTCTATGGGGAAAATGTTAACGCAAAAGCCGCGTTAATATCAAGGTAAAGGCTGTGTCGGCAAAGGGCCACACGC
Source organism: Pyrinomonadaceae bacterium (assembly GCA_036399835.1). Classification (GTDB taxonomy): domain Bacteria; phylum Acidobacteriota; class Blastocatellia; order Pyrinomonadales; family Pyrinomonadaceae; genus DASYML01. The sequence goes on from DASWMI010000060.1 coordinate 3,624, forward strand.
AAAGCTGCCGGAGCTTCATCAACATTCAGAGCAGGGCCTGCATGACGAGCGCATCTTCAGGGGGTTGCGTGTAATAGTTGCGGCGGCGCGAGACCAGATGGAATCCGTGTTTCTCGTAGAGCTTCTGCGCCGCTTCATTCGACAGCCGGACCTCCAGCACGGCGACATGGCAGCCTAGACGCGCTGCTTCTTTGAGGGCCGCATCGAGCAGATTATCGCCGATGCCTCTGCGGCGGTAAGCGGGACGGACAGCGATATTGTTGATGTGCAGCTCGTCGCCGGCCATCCTGGCCGCGACAAATCCTGCGACTCGCCAGGCAGAGGCTGAATTCGTTTGATGATTGAGGCGTGCGACCAGCATTAAAGAGCCATTGTCGCGGAGCAGCTCCGCGTGATAAGCCTCCCAGCCCCAGCGACTGAGGCCCGTCTTCTCTTCAATCTCGACCACCTCGATCAGGTCATGCTCCGTCATGCGAGCCAGATGAAACTCGCCTGGACCAGTTTTAATCTGCTCCGTGCTTAACATTTTTCCTTTAACTCTGCGTCAGAGGGTCTCACATAGATGGCTTGCAGCAACTCCGGCGCGTGCGCCTCGCCATCTCTAAAACGTTTGAGGGCAACTGCCGCGACCGTGTGGGCCAGCACCGGCAAGGGAGGAGCGAGCAGCCAGGCGTCTCTTTTTTTTAGCTCTGATTCTTTTATTTCGCCAGTCAGCTTGAGAAATTCAATATCATGAGAAGAGGCGAACTTTTGTATCAAATCGGCCTGGACGTGCGCGCCTTCGCCTGCCAAAATCAAGCGAGGCTGGTCCTTTATCTGGTCCAGAAGCAGCAGGGGCGCAAGGTGTGCGGGGCGGTTCAGCTCTTTGATATTTCCTTCCTGGTCCACCGAAAACTTTTGCGCAAAGACTTCGCCGCGTCCGGCCAGGAGCAGCGCCAGCGTGCAGGCCGATGCTCCTGCCGAGAAGGCTATAGCTTGAAGAGTCTGGACGCCGAGACATGGACGCTCAAGCGTGGCCGCGAACGATTTGATTGTCGCCAGACCTATACGCAGGCCAGTGAAGCTGCCGGGTCCGGCGGAAGCTGCGAAGAGGTCCACCTGCTGTAGAGTCAACCGCGTCTCTTCGAGCATGGATTTGACGTGTCGGAGCAGGTCTGAAGAATGAGAAGCGTTCGCATCGCCTGTGCGTGAAGCCAGCACGCGCTCGCCTTTGACCAGCGCCAGGCTTCCGGCGCGTGTCGCCGTCTCGATGCTCAGGATGATTGGAGATTCAAAGTTTGCCAAGCGTTTTCACTTCCCTTGCTCGCCCGCACAGTCTTCATGCAGAGGTTCTTTCGGCATCCAATTTGACAGGCCACAATCAGCCGCGCGATTATAGGACGCGAATTTCATCAAACGCAATATACCAGAAAAGACAAGCATCCCTGCTTTGAAGAAAGAGCAGAAAGCGCGGTCTTTAAATTCTTCAGGGAAGCTATCTGCGTTTGAAGATATGTGAGCATCAAAGTGTACATGAGCGAACGCATAGGAATTTTGACGGGCGGCGGAGATTGTCCGGGGCTGAACGCTGTCATACGCGCTGTGGTGCGCTGCGCGAGTGCGGCCAATGTACAGGTGCTGGGCATCAAGAACGGATGGCGCGGTCTGGTCGAAGGCGATGTCGAGCCGCTGACCAGGTATTCCGTGACGGGTATTCTCCCGCGCGGAGGGACTATTCTGGGCACGTCGCGCCTCAATCCGATGCAGCATCCTGAGATGATCGAGAGCCTGCAGGAGAACTGGAAGAGTTATGGCTTGAGCGCGCTGGTCGTGGTCGGCGGTGAAGGCTCTCTGTCGGCCGCGCGTGATCTCTGGCGCGGTTTCCAACTGCCTGTCGTCGGTGTCCCGAAGACGATTGATAACGACATACGCGGGACAGACTTTACTTTCGGATTTGACACTGCCGTTTCCGTCGTGACGGACGCGGTTGATCGCCTGCACTCGACTGCCGAATCGCATCACCGCGTGATGGTCATTGAGGTAATGGGAAGACACACGGGCTGGATCGCCGTGTATGGCGGCATCGCTGGCGGGGCCGATGTCATACTCGTGCCTGAGCATCCTTTCAGGCTCTCTGAAATCTGCGGCGTGCTGCTCAAGCGCAAAGATGAAGGCCGCGCTTTCTCCATCGTCGTGGTCGCCGAAGACGCTCATCCACACACGGACGAAGCGTTTCTCAATCCTGAAACAAGCGAGCGTATTTATCGTCACGAGCAGTTGGGCGGGATAGGCCACATACTGGCCCAGCAGATCGAGCGCTGTACGGGTCTTGAGACGCGCGTCACGACGCTCGGCTATGTCCAGCGCGGCGGGACGCCGACGCCTTTTGATAGAGTCCTGGCGACGCGATTCGGCGTCAAGGCTTTCGAGATGGCCCAGGCGCAGGAATGGGGATGCATGGCCGCGCTACAGGGCAGCCACATCATCAGTATCCCGCTCGATGAAGCTGTCAACGGACTGAAACGTCTGGATGAAGACCTCTTTCGCGTCGCGCAGATTTTCTTTGGTTAAGGTCTCAGAAAAATTTTTTAAGACATCAGACCGGAGACGTTATCGGACGCGTGCGATGTCACGACGAGTAAGAGTTGGTCCAGAAAATTAAAACAACAGCCGTCGAGCTTATTCTTCATGCTCGACGGCTGTTGCTTTTTAGAGAAGAGATAAAGATTCAAACAGCTTGCTGGTCCTGAAAATG
>DASWMI010000061.1:0-6026 GCA_036399835.1 Pyrinomonadaceae bacterium
CGGAAAAGTAATGAAAACTTTTCCGCGCGCCTTTTTCAGTTGCTTTTAAGAGGCTGTGTCTGAGAGCCTTGCTTTTAAGAACCGCGAAGGCCAGGACTCTTGACGGGCTGCTTCGTCTTATCTGACGAGAGCCAGTGAGATAATGCCCGCGATAGATGGAATTGCGTCAACAAATCTTTCGACGGCTGACCGCTTGGTGACTTTGACCAGCTCTTTAATCACTGTATCGCGGTCCTTGATCGCTTCCTCCCTATTTTCGAGCATCTTTGTCTGAAGCGCTATGTTATCGCGCAGGCTCTTTTTGATCTCCTCCTGGACATCAAGCTGCCTTTGCCTGCTCTCGGCCAGCGCCGCCTGAGTCGAGGCCAGCTTGTTGGCGTCATCAACCTGCGCTTCGAGTTGCGCGATAACCTTGTCTTTATCGGCATTCGCGGCCCGCAGTTCGCTGATGGTCGTCGTATTAGCACGCTGCTGCTCTAAAAGCAGATTGGCGAGCGCCCTGCAATCCTGAAGATTTCTGCACTGCCCGAAGGCGGAGGTGGCAAAGGCGCAGAGCAAGAGCGGCAGGACGAGGCCGATGACAATTTTGTGAGAATGAAGTAGACGTTTCATTGTGTTCTCCTAATCTTCTTGCTGACCTTTTTTAAGCAGCGCGTCTATCTGAGCCTGAAGCGCGTCGGCCTGCGCCTGAGATGCATCGGCTTTATCTTCGTGGCCTTTCGCACTCTGCTTAAAGCCGTTGATGGCCTTCTGTCTTTCGTCCATCCGCGCTCTTATCGCGATGCTCTCCTGCTCAAGCTTGCGGTCGGCCTCTCTCATCTTTTTGAGCAGCTCTTCATTCGCGCCGATGCTCTGTTCGTTCGCCTTCAACTGCTTTTGCAGCTCTTCCAGCTCGGCCTGCCGCTTCTTGTCTCTCTCCTGAAGGTCTGTGACCAACTTCTCTCTTCCGGCCTGGTCCAGTCCCTTGTCATTGAAGATGTCTGCCAACCCTTTAACATTCTTTCCGAATTCCGGGTTGTTGATAAAGTTTAGAGCTTTCTCCAGGGCCGGAGTGCTCTTTTTGGTCGCGCCGCCGTCGCCCGGTTTGGCGTCGCCTGTGGGTTTATCATTTTCATCCGGCATCTGTTTTTCTCCTCCATAACGATTTCAAATGATTTCAGAGAGAGCCTCCGCGCCCTTGACGACTAAGGTGGACCAACTTACGCCGCCCGCTCAAGGTTTTAGCTTTACCTTCCCCGACAACTGATGCTCAAGACAAGACCTCTTATCTGACGGCGCATAACCCTGCTGGAAGATATTCCTGCTTGAATGAATATTGATTGGTCCGGCGTTTCTCGTTCGATTCGCCTTGCATGAGGTGCGGGCCTCACTGAGAGCTTGAGATTAAAGAGAGCGCGATAAGGAAAAATAGGCGGCGCACCCTATCGAACCTCTCATCAGTGGGACGGCGTAACTTTAGGACCAGAGATTGATTCTGTCAAGTTTTTTTGGACCACACGCGGCAGCGAACCCGAAGAGCAAATTTCTCGCCGTGACAAAACCCTAAAACTCATTCTGGACAAAGCACTATGGAGGGAATAATCTATCTGCCGTTCTCTTCGAGCGGGCCGTGGGCCAATCATCCGAAAGTCTTCGCGCATCTAAAATTTCCCGGAAAGGCAGAGCATCTTATGAGCCTTGCGATTAAAATCAGTCTCGCCGCTTCGGGCATCTTTTTGATGTCGGGGCTGCTGACCGGCATCCTGAAGTATCGCGGCATCATGACGAGCGAGGAGCACCGTGCGCCCGTTTACATAGACATCGCGCACCGCGCTTCCTTTCTCTACAGCTTCGCCGCGCTCGTCATCGCCAAGCTGCTTGAGTACAGCCCCTACTCGCAGACCGTGCAGGTCTGGGCCGCCGTGTTGCCGCTCGCTTTCTTCGCCATCACTATCCTCGGCTACACGCTGACGGGCCTCCAAAACCGGACCGATAATCTTTTCCGCGAACGCAACTTCACCACCACATGGTATATGTACGCGCTCATCCTGGCCGAGATAGGCGGCTTCGCCATCATTCTCTGGGGATTCCTCTCAACGCAAATTTTGAAAGTTTGAGAGAGTCCGAGCGTCAAAAGCTAAAATCTGGACCAACGGACTCTCAGACTCTCAGACTTTAGACTCTCGGACTCATTTATGGAACGCATCGTTTTCCTGGAGCGCGATACTTTCAAAGCGACTTTCCGGCGGCCAACTTTTGCGCACGAGTGGATAGACTACGCCGAGACGACGCGGGCCGCAGAGGTTCTGGAAAGATTGCAGGGCGCGACCATCGCCATCTGCAACAAGGTGACGATGGATGAAGCGACGCTCGCGCGCCTGCCAAATTTGAGATTGATCGCGGTCGCGGCGACCGGAGTGGACAATATTGATCTGGCTTATTGCAGGCGGCGCGGCCTCGCCGTCTCCAACGCGCGCAACTACGCGCGCCATTCCGTGCCGGAGCATGCCCTGATGTTGATGCTCGCCCTGCGCCGCAACCTACTCTCCTATCGCGCAGACATAGAGCGCGGGTTGTGGCAGCAGGCTCGGCAGTTCTGCCTGCTCAATCACACCGTGCGAGACCTGCACGAAAGCACGCTCGGCATCATAGGCTACGGCGCGCTGGGCCAGGCAGTAGAAAAGCTGGCCCGCGCACTGGGGATGAAGACGCTCATCTCGGAACACAAAAACGCGACGACTATCCGGCAGGGCCGCAAGCCTTTTGCAGAGGTGCTGGACCAATCCGACATCATTACGCTGCATTGCCCGTTGATGGAAGAGACGCGTGGCATGTTTGGCCGTGAGGAGTTTGCGAGTATGCAGCGGCACGCTCTCCTGATTAACACTGCGCGCGGCGGGCTGGTGAACGAACAGGCGCTGGTAGAGGCTCTGCGCTCAGGCTTGATCGCGGGCGCGGGCTTCGATGTTCTCAGCCGCGAACCGCCACGCGAAGGCAACCCGCTGCTTGAACTGGACCAGCCCAACTTTATCCTGACACCGCACGTCGCCTGGGCCAGCGATGAGGCGATGCAGGCGCTGGCCGATCAGGTCTTGGACAATATAGAGGCTTTCGTGCAAGGCACTCCGCAGAATCTTGTCTAAAGCGAATTGAAGATGACTGGAGCAAGCGAGTCTTCCGTCAACAACTGACAGAAGATTAAATTTTGCGTACAGGGTTGAGCGACAAAACTAGAAAGAGCCGCGAACAAGCGCTGCTCTTTCCAGTTCTTATCAAACTGTTTTGCTGGATGGGAAAGATTCAGGCGGCGTCCTGGCCGGTCTCTTCGGGCGCGGCGGCGGCTGCCTCATCATGGTGGTCCGCCGTGTAGAGCCGCAGAATGTCCTGGCCCTGTCTGGAGCGCGGGTCAATGGTGCGCAGGTGCTTGCGTCCCTGCATCTCCCAGATAGCCGTCACCTGCCCGTCCTTTTCGACGGCGTGATACGTGATGTCTTCGGCAGGCACGGGCGCGCTCTCCGCCGCCGCGCCTTCTCCAGCCGCGCCCTCTGTCGCAGCGCCTTCCGCCGTCGCTTCCCCCGTCAACTCGGTCTCATTCTCCGACATAAGAGTTTGAATGCTCCTCTCCTAGAAAATATTTATTTTGTAATTTTTAGTCAACGGATTGTGGCACACGTCAGTCCGGCATGTCCAGAAAGGGAACGGCTGGACCAGCAAGGATCGGCGATGAAGTGAAAGCTATTGAATCATTGATTGATTCAAGAAGACAACCAATCAATTCTTTTCATTGATCGTTCCCGGTTCATTCCTGCTCATCGAGTTTCTTCACGAGGTTGACGTACTCTCCACGGTCAAAGCCCTGTGCGCGGAAGTAGTCAATAAGGTCGCCGTCGTTCCAGTTAATCATCGTGTTGACGACCTGCACGCCCGCGCGTTTGAAGCGTGCCGACAACTCTTCCATCAAGGCGCGGCTGACGCCCTGCCCATGATACTCAGGGTCAACGCCGATGACTTCGAGCCAGCCGGAAAGCTCTGTCGCAAACTCCCAGCCGCGCACGTCGCCGAGGATAAAGCCGACGACGCGGTCGCGTTGCTCTGCGACCAGGCAGAACTCCGGCGCGCGCTTGATATATTCGGCGGCCTTCGACTGGTAATAAGCCGAGTGCGGCAGCCCCGTAATCTTTTCGCCGATGCGCATCAGGCCGTCAATATCGCGCTCTGTCATAGGTCGCACGAGCATGTCTTTCATCCGCCTGGCCCTGTGCGCCCTGTGCTGGCGGACTCCGCGCAGAACGCGCACGGCGACTTTTCTAAAGAGCTGCGCCCTGAAGGAACGGCGTATGATGTTGCGATAGGAATCATGGCCGGAAACCGAATCAAAGAGTGCATCATACATCAGCGGGTCTGTCTTGCCGACATCAATCATCGGGTCCAGACAGAGCCGCGCGAAGGCCAGCATCAACCTGCGCACCATCAGCCCGTAATGATAATCACCAAGGAGGTCTCTGCAAGCCTTCGGATAGTGGGCCAGAGCGCGTCTGGAAACGCCTTGCTCAAGCATCACTTCGGCGGCGCGGATGCCTGTCTGGATGGCCGTGTTGATACCCTTGCCCTTGAAGGGACGCAGCCAGCCCGTAGCATCCCCGACGAGCAGATAGCGATGCCCGTAAGCTCCTCGCGCGGGCGCTGAAGGAAAACGCCCCTCGTAATAGTTGATCGCGCCCGGATTAAATGGAGGCAAGAGGGCCTGCACTTCTTCCATCAAAAGGAACTGGTCCAAATCGCAGGAGGTGACGTGCTCGCCCGCGATGTTGACCAGGATGTGATCGTCTTTTGGCGTGACCGCGCCGAACTCTATACGCGGGCATTTTTGTGGCAGCAGGAAAGCATGAACGATGTGGCCCAGCTTTTCCGTCTGAAAACGGGAGGTCGCCTCAATCGTCGTCAGATAACTTTTGAGCCACTTGGAAGGTCTGCGGTATCCGCCCCCGCGTCTCCTGCCCGTCACCTCTTCAAAGACAGAGAGCATCGCTTCATCCAGCCCGAACGCGCCGACCACGCAATCAGCCCGCTCATAATCCGATTCGCTATAGACGCGTACCTCGTCTAGCTGGCCGTCTCGCACGAACTCCACGCCCGTCACGCGCGAGCCGATAACCTCTGCGCCAAGCTCGCGTGCCCTTTCAAGCAGAAACTGGTCAAAGCTGGCGCGTTCGACCGTATAGGTTGCGCGCCCGTGACCCGGGTCGCCCGCGTGCGCGCCGTGACCCGTGAGCAGAAGATTTTCGCGCGCGCCGTGCAGGCGATAGCCGAAGATTTGTCGCTTGATGAGTGAGCGCGGCAGGTGTACATCAAGCTCGCGGGCGAGGAGTTCTTCGACGGGCGGCGACAGCACGCCGACGCACTGGTTGGCGTGAACGCGAAAATCCTTGCCCTCGAAGATGAGGACGCGCAAACCGAGGCCCATCGCGCGACCCGCTTGCAGCAGCTTGATGGCGCAGGCAGACCCGCCCGGCCCGCCGCCGATGATGAGAACGGTCGAGCCGTCATGTAAACGGTAATCGCTCATCGGTCCAAAAGGAAAAGCCTGAGCCTGTTTCGAGAAAGACGTGTCTATTCTACTTCTCAAAGCTCAAGAGGTGAATGCCGATTTCGTCAAGAGGCTCTTCGATACGGCTTGACTCTAGCCCCGCACGGATGAGCGAGGGCTATGGCAAGAGGCTTTGCAATGCACAATAGCGTGCGGATAATCATTGACTCGACGCCGGATTTATCGTATTGTCCCGCAGCACAGGTCTCGCTGGCCTTAAAACATTTGTTTCAATTTTCCTGTCTTTCGGCAAGCAACCATTTCCATTTATTAAAGAGGAGCACATGAAGCACACTTCTGATTTTCCGCAGGCACGCAGAGAAGGATTAGTGGTCAGAGAACTGGCCGACGAACTGCTCGTCTATGATACCAGGCGCGACCGTGCACACTGTCTCAATAAAACCGCCTCGCTCGTCTGGCAACGCTGCGACGGATTGACTTCCACCTCCGAGATGGCACA
>DASWMI010000062.1:0-2036 GCA_036399835.1 Pyrinomonadaceae bacterium
CTTGCGAAAGAGCTGGATGAAGACTTCCTGCATGAGGTCTTCCGCCTCTGAGACGTTCTGCGTCATGCGCAGGCACAGCGAGTAGACTCTGCGATGGTGTCGTTTGTAGAGTTCTTCAAACGCTTCCATCTCTCCTGTCGCCGCGTGACGCGCCAGTGCAAGGTCCGTCGCCGGTACGGCTTCCGCAGTCTCGGTCTCCGTCGCCAGTGTTGAAAAGATTGGGAATGTGATAGCGTTTGTCATCATGAACTACCTTCTAAAGCAAAATCAGTGCCACCAAAATCGTTTGTAAACTGCTGATAACTCGCCCGCCAAGCCCATCTATCTGCTGTCACATCACCAAATGGTCTCAAACCTGGCCCGAAAGCGTGTAGAAGCTGTGAAAGTCTGTTTTTGCGTATCGCCCGATTTCCATACTGACTGTATGTACAGAACCGCCACACGGATTTGCATCCCGCCGCTGGTTCAAAGGACAATGTGGACCGAAAAAGCGAACGACGTAGATTGAAGAAAGCTCGCGGCCCTTGAGCGCAATGCTCGCTTGAAGAGGCCGCTTTAAAATCCATCAATCGAGCAGGAGGACGGCCCGGCTTCAGGCCGTCAGCAAATCTCATGGCAATAGCAAGCATCAACCCGGCCACGGGCGAGACGCTCGAATCCTTCGAGCAGCTTTCGGAAAAAGAGCTTGAAGAAAAGCTAGGGCTGGCCGCCGCGACCTTTCGCACATATCGCCGCACGCCTTTCGAGGAGCGCGCACGCAGGATGATGCGCGCGGCGGGGATTCTGGAAACCGAGAAAGAACAGTTCGGGCGGCTGATGACGATAGAGATGGGCAAGCCCTTGAAGGCCGCCATACAGGAGGCTGAAAAGTGTGCCTGGGTCTGCCGTTATTACGCGGAGCGGGCCGAGCGTTTTCTGCGAGACGAGCCGGTCGAAACCAACGCTTCGCGGAGCTTTATACGCTACCAGCCGATTGGACCAGTGCTCGCCGTCATGCCCTGGAACTTTCCTTTCTGGCAGGTCTTCCGCTTTGCCGCACCCGCGCTCATGGCAGGCAATACGGGACTGCTCAAGCATGCCTCGAATGTTCCGCGCTGCGCGCTCGCGATAGAAGACATCTTCCGTCGCGCAGGCTTTCCCGAAGGCGCATTCCAGACGCTGCTCATCGGCTCAGGTCTGGTCCAGCGAGTGATTGACGACCCGCGCGTGGCAGCCGTCACTCTGACGGGGAGCGAGAGCGCCGGAAGCCAGGTCGCGGGCGAGGCCGGAAAGCGTCTCAAGAAAACTGTGCTTGAACTGGGCGGCTCGGACCCCTTCATCGTCATGCCGAGCGCCAACCTGCAAGAGGCCGTCGAGACGGCAGTCAAAGCACGCACCATCAACAACGGCCAGTCATGCATCGCCGCCAAGCGCTTTATCATCGCGCGGGAGATTTACGAGGAGTTTGAGCGCCGCTTTGTCGCGGGGATGGAGGCGCTGCGCATCGGCGACCCGCTCGATGCCGAGACGGAGATTGGTCCACTCGCCACCCCGCAGATAGTCAAAGACCTTGACGGGCAGGTACAAAAATCCATCCTGGCCGGAGCAAGATTGCTGACGGGCGGCAAGCCCCTGAATCGCCCGGGCAACTACTATCCGCCGACTGTCCTGACAGACATCCCCGAAGGCTCGCCCGCATATCGCGAAGAGTTGTTCGGGCCTGTCGCGCTGCTCTTTCGCGCACGCGATGTGGACGAGGCGATTCGTCTCGCCAACGATACGGAGTTCGGACTGGGATCAAGCGCCTGGACCAATGACGAGTCGGAGCGTGCGCGCTTTGTTGAAGAGATAGAGGCTGGCTCGGTCTTTATCAACGGGATGGTCGCTTCGGACCCGCGTCTGCCCTTCGGCGGCGTCAAGCAATCCGGCTACGGGCGTGAATTGAGCGCCCACGGCATACGCGAATTCGTCAACATCAAGACGGTCTGGATTAAAGATGCAGAGGGCAGCAATCGTACCGAGACGGAATAAAGGGAAATGATGAACGCGAGAGCTAT
>DASWMI010000063.1:0-38404 GCA_036399835.1 Pyrinomonadaceae bacterium
TGCTCGCGCTCGACCCGGCGGCGAGCGAGTTTTACAAGGACGGCTCTTACGTCTTTAAGAAATCCGACGGGCGTCAATTATCAAGCGAAGAGATGATCGCATACTGGAAGAACTGGACCGAGCAGTATCCGATTATCTCGATTGAAGACGGGATGGCCGAGAACGACTGGGATGGCTGGAAACGAATGACGGATGAGCTGGGCCAAAGCATACAGCTTGTCGGCGATGATCTCTTCGTGACCAACACTCTCTTTCTACAAAAGGGCATCGAGCGCGGCGTCGCCAATTCGATTCTGATTAAGGTCAATCAGATTGGCACGCTGACCGAGACGCTGGCCTGCATCGAACTGGCGCGCACGCACGGGCGCTCGGCTGTCATCTCGCACCGTTCCGGCGAAACGGAAGACTCCTTTATCGCGGACCTCGCCGTCGCCACCAACGCCGGTCAGATTAAGACAGGCTCGCTCTCGCGCTCGGACCGGATAGCCAAGTACAACCAGCTCCTGCGCATCGAAGAAGACCTGGGCCGCGCGGCGCGCTATCCCGGGCGCGACGCTTTTTATCAAATCACGCAACCCGCAAAGGCGGCAGCACTGGAGCCAAAGCGTAAGCGTAAGGCGGCGACCGAATAGTTATCCGGAGCGAGAAGAAAATAATGGTCCAGGAATACCAGCGCGGCGAATATTCAATCAGCACGGACAGGTCCAGGCTCGACCTCGGGGTCATACACAGCTTTCTTGACAGCTCCTACTGGGCCGCTGGCCGCACCCTTGAAACCATCCGCCGCTCAATCGAAAACTCTCTCGCCTTCGGCATCTACAAAGGCTCTGCGCAGGTCGGCTTTGCGCGTGTCATCACGGACTATGCGACCTTCGCCTGGCTCGCGGATGTCTTCGTGCTCGAAGAGCATCGCGGCGCTGGCCTCGGCCAATGGCTCGTCGAAGTGATTATCACGCATCCGGAGCTGCGGGGTTTGCGACGCTGGGTGCTGGCGACGAAGGACGCGCACGAGCTTTATCGCAAATTCGGATTCATAGAGCTAAAGCGCCCGGAAAGATGGATGGAGCGCTTCGACCCGCAGATGCAGGAGAGGCCGGACTACTGGTCCAACGAAGGAAACGATCAAGGAGAAGCGCGGCGTTAGCTGAAAGAGAGAGGCTTTCGAGTACATCAAGAGACATGCTTTTCGGTTCCGCGCTCCTGCCGCGTTCATCCTTTCCTTTTGAACTCTTTGCTGAATCTTTGCGGAGATTAACGCCATGTTCTTTTTCTTTATCATCGGCACACACTTTTTTAGCTGGGGTTCGCAGCCCCTGCCGCAGCAGATGCGATGCGACCATTGCGGCACGGTCGGCAATTTCACCTTGAAGAAGGGCATGCGCTTTATCACGCTCTTTTTTATCATCCCCGTTATTCCCATCAGCGGCTTGAAAGAGTTGGCGCAGTGTCCGACCTGCGGGACGCGTTATCAGTTAGGGTCATAAGCTTTCGATTGGACCAGAGGGGGAACAGAGATATTGACACGCAAACAGAGTCCGCTGGCGCTCATCATCATAGACGGCTGGGGCTATTCGCCCGCACGCGAAGGCAACGCCATCGCGCTGGCTTCGACGCCCTTTTACGATGAGCTGACCGAGCGTTACCCGCTCACCTTGCTCGAAGCTTCCGGCACGCGCGTAGGGCTGCCGTCGGGCATCATGGGCAATTCCGAAGTGGGCCATTTGAACATGGGGGCGGGCCGCGTCATACGCATGGATGTGACGCGCATTGACTATGACATAGAGACCAGCGCGTTTTTCCGGAACCCTGTCCTGGTCGAAGCGATGGAGGGCGCAAAGTCGCAAGCCCGAGCGCTCCACTTGATGGGCCTCGTCTCGGACGGGCAGGTCCATTCCTCGCAGGAGCATCTTTACGCTCTACTCCGCATGGCGAAAGAACGTGGATTGCAGCGAGTTTATATTCACTGCTTTCTGGATGGGCGCGACACCCCGCCGATGTCGGCTTACGGCTACGTCGAAGCCTTGCAGACGAAGTGCGGCGAGATTGGCTGCGGGCGCATAGCCTCAATCATCGGGCGCTATTACGCTATGGACAGGGATAAGCGTTGGGAGAGGACCGAGCGCGCTTATCAGTTACTGGTCCAGGCCGAAGGCCAGCGCGTGATTGACCCCGTCGAGGCCATCAAAGCATCCTACGAGCGCGGCTTGACGGACGAGTTTGTCGAGCCTCTCGTCATGCTGCGTGAAACCGGAGAGCCTGTCGCGACCATAGAGGATGGTGATGCCGTCATCTTCTTCAACTTCCGCCCGGACCGCGCGCGACAGATCACGAACGCGCTGGCCGTCCCGGGCTTCGGCGGCTTTCCCACGCCGCAGCGACCGGGAATGCGCTTCGTCTGTTTTACTCAATACGACAAGACCTTCCCGCTCCCCATAGCCTTTGCGCAGCACGCGCATCAGAACGTCCTGGCCGAAGTCTGGGGCAGCCTCGGCGTGCGCAACTATCGGATGGCCGAGACTGAGAAGTACGCGCACGTGACATACTTTTTCAACGGCGGCGTGGAGAAGGAGTTTCCCTGCGAGCGCCGCCTGCTCGTGCCTTCGCCAAAGATTGCCACTTACGATCTAGACCCGGCGATGTCCGCCTTCAAGGTCACTGACAAAGTCCTGCGCGCGATTGAAGAGGGCGAGAGCGAAGTCTTCATCATCAACTTCGCCAACCCGGACATGGTGGGCCATACGGGCAAGCTCAAAGAGACTATCGAGGCCTGCCAGTACGTTGATACCTGCCTCGGCTGGATTACTAAGGGCATACGTGCGCGGCGCGGCACGGCGCTCATCACAGCCGACCACGGCAACGCCGAGCAGATGCTGGACCCCTCGACCGGCCAGCCGCACACGGCGCACACGACCAACCCCGTCCCGCTTCACCTGATAAATGAAGACGCGCGCGGGCTGAGCTTGCGCGAAGGCGGCGCGCTCGAAGATGTTGCGCCGACCATCCTCGGTCTGCTCGGTCTCGAAAAGCCCTCGGAGATGACCGGGCGCGACCTGCGCGAAACATAAAGCCACCGGATTCGTAAAGCATCAGGAGATGAGTTTCGACCCGCGCAATATTCTAGTCATAGACTTCGGCCAACTGGGCGACGTGGTGATGAGCCTGCCAGCTTTGCGCGCCATTCGCGAAAGATTTCCGCGCGCGCGTATCACGGTCGCCGTCGGCGCTTCGTCTGCTTCGCTGGTGGAGCTTTCGGGTTATGCGGATGCGACGATGGCTGTGGACCGCGTCGCGCTGCGCGATGGACCAAAGCTGGCTTCCGTCTGGCGCATCGGGCAGTTTGTCAAAGATGTCAGGAGCAGGCGGTTCGATTTCGTCATAGACCTGCACAGCCTCTCGGAAACAAACCTGCTCGGCTTTCTTTCAGGCGCGCCGAAGCGTCTCTATTCGCGCAGGCCCGGACGCTCGCTCGATTTTCTCTCCAATTTTTATCCGCGCCCGCCCGTCGAAAAGGACCACAAATCCAGACACCTGATTGATCGCTATCTGGATGTGCTCGCGCCGCTCGGCATCAAGGACGCGCCGCGCTCGACGCAGATCAGGACGCGCCCCGCAGACGACTCGGTTGTCGAAAAGCTGCTCAAGAAAGCCAAAGCCGACACGGGCGCTCCGCTGGTCGGCCTCTTTCCGGGCGCGGGCCACCCTAGCCGCCGCTGGCCTCTCGCGCGCTTTGCGGAGCTGGCCGAAAAGCTTGTCCGCGATGATGAAGTGCGGATAGTGGTCTTCGCTGGACCGGAAGAACGCTCGATGGTCAAAGAGATGCGCGCGGTCTTTCCGCGCTCGGCCCTGATTCTTGACAGGCTCACTCTGCCACAGCTCGCTTCGGCGCTGGCACGCCTAGCCGTCTTCGTCTCCAACGACACAGGCCCGCTGCACATCGCGACAGCCGTCGGCGCGTCGGTCGTCCTGCTGCTGGACCACCGCGCGCCGAGCAGCTATATCCCCGTCGAAGGACGCATGCAGGTTATCTACAACAGCCGGATTGAAGAGATTACGACCGACGAAGTTTACGCGGCGACACGCTCGCTCCTTGCCAGCGGGCGCACGGCCACGCTCTTCGCCAGTTAATAAGCGGGAATAAAGAACGTCTGCCGTATCAGAGCAGCATGACGGGATTGCTTAACAGCCTGCAAATAAGCGTGACCACTTCTGCCCTCATTCGATAAAGCCCCTGCCGGATTTTCGCTCAATTATAATTTGCTATAGTAATCAGGATGACAAACAGAACTCTCTTCAAACGGCGAATCTTACCCTTGAGCGTCTGCGCCGCGCTGCTGCTCGTCTGCAACTTTTCGGCGCGTCAGTATTTCAATGACGGGCACGCGCAAAGCGTCTCCACGGCGCGCAGGCAGCAGCAGAATCAAGCCTCGCCTGCGGCGCGAGCCGAGCCCACAGCTTCCGTCTCAAGTGCGCCGACGGCGGGGGAGTTGGCGCGCGAGATTGACCGCACGATTGACGAGAGCGAGTTTGCACGCGCGCGCTGGGGCATCTACGTCATGAGCCTGCGCGACGGGCGTGTGCTCTATGCGCGCAACGCGGATCGCCCGTTGACGCCAGCCTCCAACATGAAAGTCTACACGACGGCTGTCGCGCTCGACCTGCTCGGCGCAGGCTATCGCTGGCGCACTTCCGTTTATGCTCAAAAAGAGCCTGACAAAAACGGCACTGTGGCTGGCGACCTGGTGCTCTACGGTCGCGGCGCGCCGGACCTCTCTTCGCATTCGGGGAAAGAGACAAACGCCTCTCTGGACCAGCTCGCGGATGAGCTTTACAGGCGCGGCGTGCGGCGCGTGCGCGGCGATGTCGTCGGCGATGAAAGCTATTTCAAAGGGGAGCCGCTCGGAGATGGCTGGCTCTGGCAGGATGTGCAGTGGTACTTCGGCGCGGAGGTCAGCGCGCTCTCCGTCAATGGCAACGAGATCGGCATCAAGATTACGCCGTCGAGCAAGACTGGCGAGCAGGCGGCGGTCAAGTTTGAGCAGCCGACCGATTACCTGCATATCACGAATGAGGCGAACACGGTCGAGCGCGGCCATCCAGCGAGCATAGGCATCACGCGCGGACTCTCGGATAACGAGGTGCGCATCTGGGGAGATTTTCCCGCGGGCGGGCGTGTCCTTCAAGCACGCCTTTCGGTCCACAAGCCTGCGCTCTGGGCTGCCACGCTCTTTCGCGATGCGCTCAGGGCACGTGGTATCAACGTCGAAGGCCAGCCACGCAGCGTTGATGCGCGCACGCGAAAAGAAGATGACAGGTTCAATCCTCAAAACAGCGTCGAGCTTGCTGCTCTGACAGGCCAGACTCTGGGCCAGATTGCGCGTGCGACAAACAAAGAGAGCCTTAACCTCAACGCCGAATTGATTCTGCGCACACTGGGCCGCGAGCGCGGCTCAATGGCCCCGGACCCTAACCCGCGCCGCACAGAGAGGCGCGGAGACGATGAGGCGGGCGTTGCCGTCTTGCGTCTCTGGCTGAGCCAACACGGGATACAAACGGATGCTCTTTCGCTCCATGACGGCTCAGGTCTCTCGCGTCTAGACCTGGTCACGCCCGAAGCGACGGCGCGCCTCTTGGCGGCCATCACGCAGACTCCTTCAGCCGGGAGTTTCCGTGATTCCCTCCCAGTTGCCGGGCGCGACGGCACACTCGCATCTCGCCTCCGTTCTGTCGCCACGGCGGGCCGCGTCCTCGCCAAAACAGGCACGCTCACCTACATCAATTCGCTCTCAGGTTATCTGACAAATTCCGACGGCGAAACGCTAGTCTTCTCCATTATCTGTAACGACGAGACGGAAAAGGCCAGCAGCACACCCGTTATTGACGAGATTGTGACCAGGCTCGCTTCCGTCCAGAGCAGCCCTAAATCTTAGAAATAAAAGAACTGCCTGGCCGAAAGATGGAAATTAAGGGCGAATTTCTCGTTGTTTGCTATAGACAAACTGTGTTTACCCGGATAATATAGTGATGCCGGGCGCGCGGCGGGCCAGACCAGGCCCGACTGCCCCACGAATGCGCCAAAGGCCCGGTCGCCGTTCTCACCCACCCAAGAGCTTTTAAGCCTACGCATATATTCGTACTCTCAGGAGTAAACCATGCTGAAACGAATCGGTCCTGCCTGGACAATCTGCTTGCTAATCCTTCTCAACTCTCTTGCGGTCTCGGCTCAGAGCCTCGCATCCGCTTCCAGCGGGCCTCAACCTGCGAGCGCGGGCGTCGCGACAGCCGCCGTGGATAATGACAGGGTGCGTGACGGGCTGAACGGGCCTGTGCGCCGGGTTCGGACGGAGACGGCCAGGCTCACCAATAAGAATGGCAAGATGGTCGAGCAGCCGCGAGTCCTGCTTGAAAATTCCGCTTATGACCTCAAAGGAAACAAGATTGAGAATGCCTATTTTCCCGTCGCGGGTGCGACGCTGACGGGCAAGGAAGTCTACAAGTATGACGACAAGGGGAACATCAGCGAGATGACCTTGCAGGCCGCAGACGGTTCTCTGCTAGGCAAAGAGACTTACAATTACGAGTATGATTTCGTCGGCAACTGGACCAAGATGACGACCGCCGTGGCCGTCATCGAAAACGGCAAACTCAATTTCGAGCCGACTGAAGTGACCTACCGCACGATCTCTTATTATCTGGATGAAAATCTGGCGAAGATGGTCCAGCCCGCCGCCAATGCTTCAGCGCCAGCCGCAGCCGTCAACGCTCCTGCCAACGGCAAGGCTCAGCCTGCCGTGAAAGAGAATCTCGCGAGCAAGCCCGCCAACGCTCCAGCGATTCCGTCCGCGGCGCCGGTTGATAGAACCAGGATGCTTTCGGAATCGAGCAGCGTGGCGGCAGTCGGCAGCGTCAGCAGCTCCGATAGCGCGCCTCTCGTCAAGATGGAGGCGGATGCGCCCGCCAAACCTCTGCCGAAGCCACTGCTCAGACCCATCTCGGGCGGCGTGCTCAACGGGACCGCGATTAACCTGCCCAAGCCCGTCTACCCTGATGCAGCCAGACAGATGCGCGCCAGCGGCTTAGTCACAGTGGATGTCATCGTTGACGAAACAGGCAAGGTCATTTCGGCGCGTGCCACGACTGGACCAGGCGTGCTGCGCGATGTGGCCGTGCAGGCTGCGCTCAGGGCGCGCTTTACGCCGACAAAGGTATCGGGCCAGCCCGTCAAGGTCGCGGGCCAGATCGCTTACAACTTTTCTCTCGGCCAGTAATCTACAAGCCCCCGCTTAATCTTTCATAGAGAAGGAATCTTTATGGCACTTACCGGACAGCTCAGCGATCTTTCGCTGGCGGAACTAATCGAGTTCTTCTGCAATCAACGCAAAACTGGGAGGCTCAAGGTCGTTTATCCGCAGTCTCCAGGCTATTTCTACATCCAGGCGGGCTCTCTCGTGGATGCCAAGATCGGCGCTCTCTCAGGCGTCGAAGCCGTCTACTACGCGCTGACGCAGCCCAACGCCTCCTTCAAATTCAGTCCAGCCTTTGAAGCGACGCGACGCACTATCTATCAACCTTGGACGCAGGTCGTGCTCGAAGGTCTGCGCCGTCTGGACGAGGGCATAGAGCCTTTTAATCCCTTCTCTGGAAACGAATCGGCAGAGGCCGGCGAAGAGGAGGCACTGGAAGAGATTACAGAGAACGAGGTCGAGAATCTGGAAGCCTTCAAGGCAGCCAGGGCCGCGGGCGAATCAACTTCGCCTCTCTCGCTGACGGTCAGCAACGCGGCGGCGCGCGGTAGAAGCAAAGCCCTGCTCGTTGGCGCAAGCGTCGTCGCGCTCTTGCTCACCCTGGCCGCGATAGGCGTCCCCGCCGGATGGTACGGCAAAAAGGCTCCCGCCGCCGCTGCCGCATCTTCAGCGCCCGCTTCACAGCCACAGGAACAACCTGCCAGCAATCAAAGCGAAGCGCCAGCGCTGAGCCAGCAAGAGAGCCAGCCAGCCGAACAGACCGCGGGCGAAACTCCTGCGGCCAACAACGAAGCTGCCCTCGCCGCCCGTCGAGAGCGTGAAGCACGCGACCGAGAGCGACTTCTGCGAGCCGCAGAGGAAAGGGCCAGTGAGACAGCCGCGAAACAACTGGACACCAGGCCCACATCTCAGGCCAGCCCGAATCCGAACGCCGCCAGAAAGCCCGAAACAGCGAAACCCGCTCCGAGGACCGTCACGGTGCAGGTCACTTACGATGAATCGGGCCGCGTCACGCAAGCCTCCGGCGGAGACCCGAGCGCGATACGCATCGCCCGTCAAAAACGCTTTCCCACGGGCAAAGCAGGCTCGACGACCGTCACGATTCCGATAAATTAAAGCGGACCTAAATCTAAAGACGTAAATTATAGATCGTCAATCCCGTATAGAGCGCCTGTCTTCTATTCAGGATTGACGATTTATGTTTTTTGTCCGACGAGGCCGAGCATGACGAGCAGTGCGCGTTTGAGGCCCAGGTCGCGCCCGCGCGGGTCGTACCATTCGTCCAGCGTGTGCGAATTGTTGGAGAGACCGCCTGCGCCGAGCGTGATGGCTGGAATGCCTAGCGAGATGGGCACGTTGGAATCAGTCGAAGAGCGGTCGCAGCGCGGGCGTTGACCGAGCGAGCGCGTCGCCTCCTCTGCCAGACGCACGATGCCTGAGTCCTGCGGAGTCTCGCCGCCGGGCCTGTCGCCGATCAGCTTGAGGTCCAGTTCGAGCGGCGGGTCGCCTGCGCGCCGCGTGGCATTCTCATCATCGAAGGCTTCACGCACGGCGCGACGAAAAAAGGCATCCAGCCTGCGCAGCTCCTCAGCCGAGGCCGAGCGCAGGTCCACATCCATAGAAGCTTCGCGCGGAATCACGTTGACGCCCGCGCCGCCCTCTATCCGCCCGACATTGAAGGTCGTGCGCGGCTGGGCCGGGGCCGGATAAGATGAGAGGCGTGCGATAGCGCGTCCGAGCGCGTGGACGGGGTTGGCCGCGCCGAAGTCTCCCCAGGAATGCCCGCCCGTGCCAGTGAGCCTGACGCGATAACGGCGCGACCCGACGGCGACATGCGTGATGCGCTCGATCCCTGGTCCATCAAAGCTGATGAAGGCATCCACACGTCCGGTCCACTCGCCCTTCGTCAACAGATAACGGACCCCGCGCAAGTTCCCTTCGCCCTCTTCACCGACAGTGCCGACGAAAAGAAGCGAGCCTTCGGTTTGAATCCCCGTCGTCTCGCAAGCGCGCAGCAGCGCCAGCAACGCCGCCAGCCCGCAGCCATCGTCAGCTATCCCCGGCGAGAGGATTCGATTGCCTTCGCGCCGGACCGCGCAGTCCGTGCCCGCCGGAAAGACCGTATCGAGATGCGCGCTGACGACCAGCAGCGGAGACAACGCGTGGCCCATACGCAGCCCGACGCAGTTTCCCTCCGCATCCAGATAAGCTTCGCTCAAGCCATGCGCGCGAAATTTCCGGCAGAGATATTCTGCGCGCTCGCGCTCGCCAAAGGGCGGCGCGGGGATGGAACAAATTCCTATCTGCTCTTCGGTAATCTCCGCGGCCTGCTCTTCAAAAAAACGGAACGCACGGAGCACACGCGGGTCGCGAAGGAGTTGCTCAACAATTTGATTGGGAGCCAGCGTCAGGGAAGGAATCATATTAGTGCGCAGTCGGGCAGCAGCGAGAGCAGCGGGCAAATGTCTGCTTTTAACTGTTCGCTGCTGACTCAAACCAACTGCATAATCTCATCCTCTTCAAGCACGGATGAGGCTTGCTTGGCGCGTTCGTAGATGCGCGCGATGCGGTCTTCGCTGGCTTCTATGCTGCGCGATTCGAGCCAGTAGACGACGTTAGACTTGCCGCTCATCGGACCAATCTCGATCTTTTGCTTGAGGCCAAAGAGACCTGCGGGCACGCCCGAATAGATTAAATCCGCCAGCTCCGTATCGCCTTTTCTGTAGCTCTTGATGACGGCGGCGGCGTGCACCCCCGTCGCCGTGCGAAAAGCGTCGCGCCCGAAGACAGGATAATTGTATGGAATGGTCCAGCCGCAAGATTGTGCAGCCGTCTCGCAGTATTGACCCAGGAGAGAGAGGTCGTTATCAATCCAGCCCATCAGCTTGAGATTGACGAGAAGCTGGTCCAGAGGCGTATTACCGACCCTCTCGCCGACACCGAGCGCAGAGCCGTGGACTTCATCCGCGCCGCCTTCGATGGCGGCGATGGAATTTATCACGCCGAGGCCGCGGTCCTGATGGCCGTGCCAGTCGAGCCGGACCTGCTCGCCCTGCTCTTCGATGATGCTCTTGACGTAGCGGACGACGGCGCGTGCGCCTTCGGGCGTCGAGTGGCCCACGGTGTCGCAGACGCAGACGGCGCGTGCGCCGCACCTGATGGCCGCAGTGTAGAGCGCGCGTATAGTTTGCGGGTCCGCGCGCGTCGTGTCTTCCGTCACGAACATGACGGGCAGGCCCTGGCTGACGGCGAAGGTGACGGCATCTTCCGTTAGTTGCAGGAGCTTATCAAGCGTCCACTCTTCTGCGTAAAAGCGTATCGGCGAAGAGCCTATGAAGGTGCAGGCTTCGATGGCGATGCCCGCGCGTTGCGAGATTTCGGCAATCGGAATGATGTCGTTGCGATGCGTGCGAGCGGCGCAGTTGGGGCGTATACGCATCTTGTTGTCGGCAATCTCGCGTGCCAGCCGCTCGACGCCTGCCGCGTGCGCGCCGCCCGCGCCTGGTAGTCCTATGTCCGCAGTGTCTATGCCGAGCGCGTCCATCAAGTGCAGCAGCTCGATCTTCTTCTCGACCGAAGGCTCGCAGACCGAAGGCGATTGCAGACCATCGCGCAGCGTCTCGTCGTCAAAAGCTATGTGACGGTCGGGCCTGGCGGCAGTCTGCCCGATCTTGTTCCAGTCATAAATCAATTCTTCGGCAGCCACTTTAAGGACATCTCCCCGGTCTTCAAAATATTTCCGCGCATCAAACCATTGTCGTGTGAGATTTGATTACAACAAGCGCCGCATTGATTGTCAAGCAAGCTGTCCGGCGACTCACGCAGCCGTCCACGGCGTAGATGGGCTTTGTATTTGCTGCTTCTCTTTTGTATCCTCTAGCACATCGAAATCAGAGCGGCAAGAGACTGCGGCGGAACAGTTCACGCGCCCTGTTGCGCCGTCAGATTTTCGGCAGAGACTTGAAAGATGCTTTTTAACGGCAGTCTTTCAAACGAAGGAGGAGATAAGATGGCAAACGATTTGAGCGATGCGCAAGGAGGAGCCGAAGGCGGCAAGAGCGAGGGCCAGACCTACACGGTCAAATCCGGCGACACGCTCTCCAAGATTAGCAAGCAATTCTATGGAGACGCCGGCAAATTCATGGACATCTTCTACGCCAACCGCGATAAGCTGGAAAACCCTGACACACTGCAACCCGGCCAGGAGCTGACGATTCCTGACGCGAGCTAAAGGTGGCCCGCTAGCTCCAACCCTGAGGCGAAGGCTCTGGTCCACCGGCCAGGGCCTTTCGTTCGTGAGCATGGCCCTCACAGACTCCGGCCCGCTCTTCGGCCTGCTCTTTGACTGTCAGCCTGAGTCTGTTATAGCCTCGCTTGACGCATGGCATGCTTGAATCGAAAAGCGTTCGTCTATCAACTCGAATCATTTAAGAAGGAGCAGGAATGAGAGTCATCCAGGCTGTTTTGATTTTATGCTTACTCTTCCCCTTCATCTCGTGTTCTTCCAAAAATTCAAACACTCAGACCGCCAATGCGTCCCCTTCAGCATCCGGGCCTTCGCCCAAAGATACTTTCAAAGCCAACTACGACGCGCTCAAGCGAAAGGACGTTGAAGCCTTCAAGAAGACTTTCTCGAAAAGATGGCTCAAGGTGACAGAGGAGATGGCTAAGAACGACAACAAATCGCTCGACGATTTTCTGCGCGACGAGATGATGTCGCTGAATGGTCCGGAATTGCTGCCCGACGCGGCGAGGGAAGAGACGGGCGAGGATAGAGCGCGGCTTGAAGTTAGCGACGCCGAGGGACAAAGGCCACATATCTACAAGTTCGTCAAAGAGGACGGCCAGTGGAAGCTCGACAGCTATTAGCCCCGCATGATTGAGACGAACGCCGCCCGCCCAATTCATAAGCGGCATTTCAATAGCCAGGCTCTCATGCTCATCTTTGATGCGGCGCTAACCGGACCAGCAGGATTAGTCCGGCATCCGAACCTGGAAGGAATCACTTAGATGGAAGAACTGACGGCACACGGCAACGACGAGCACGTCGCTCACCTGCGCACAGCACCGGGCTGGATTGAGGTCATCACAGGCTCTATGTTTTCGGGCAAATCCGAAGAGCTAATCCGCCGCCTGCGCCGCGCCAAGATCGCGCGCCAGAAAGTGCAGGTCTTCAAGCCCAGGATTGACGTGCGCTACTCGCGCGATCACATCGTCTCTCATTCGGAGATGCGCCACGAATCGTCTACGGTCGAGACGGCTGCAGAGCTGGCCTCGCTGGTCGAGCCGCAGACCGAAGTCGTCGGGATTGACGAGGCGCAGTTCTTCGACATGGCGCTCGTGGAGGTCGCCAACGAGCTGGCGGGCAGGGGGCTGCGCGTGATTATCGCCGGGCTGGACCAGGACTACACGGGCAAGCCTTTCGAGCCGATGCCGCAGCTCTTAGCCATCGCCGAGTACATCACCAAGACCCACGCCATCTGCGTGCGCTGCGGCCAGCCAGCCAATTACTCGCAGCGCATCTTTGAATCCGAAGAGCGCGTCGCCGTCGGCGCGGGCAGCATGTACGAAGCACGCTGCCGCCGCTGCTTCGTCCCGCACGCAGACCAACCGACATCACATCTCACGGAAGCAGAATAAAAGCGTGAACGCGTCAATCTTGAATAGAAAAGGCTATTCTTTCGTTGACGATTGAGGCGTTCACGCGTTGACGCTTTAGTGGACCAGCTTGGTTGAATAAAGGATGGCGTACATGGCGTCCTGGTGGCTGGCGAAGTCCTGGCCGCGTGTGCTGAGCATGAGGTTAATCATCTGCGTCTGGCCCGCGAACTTGCGAAAGGTTATCCATTGCAGACGCCTTGGATTGTCCGGCTTGTCGGGCGTGGACTCGCGAAACTGGACGCCCTTCAGCCCATCAATTTCGAGCCAGCGCAACTCGTCAACCTCTCCATTCTTCGAGCGGCTCTTCTGCTGGTCATAGGTCGCATTAAGACTTATCTCTGTCGGAAAATTTTCATCCATCACCGAAATGTTGGTGAGGAGGAAGGCGGCATCCCAACTGCCTGGCGATTTCCAGTTAAAGCTGGTCTTCTCTTCGCTCATCTTGGTCCACTTCGGCGGCAAGGTCCAGGAGATGCCCTGCGCATCCCAACTGACCGTTTGCCCGCCGTCGAGCGCGGCTGTCTGGGCGGCTGTCGGCTCTGGCCGCTCGGCTGACGCCGCGGAGCTATTGCCTGCGGATGTTCCTGAATTCGAGTTTGCCTCGCCCTTCTCTTTCAACCTAAACTTTCCGCCCATATTACAGATAGAGAGAGCGAGCGCCAGCGCACAGCAGACGGGAAATAATTTCATCTTTTCAACTCATCCGAGGGGAAATGATAAAGCAACCCGCTTCTACGCCAAATCCAGCCGTCAAGTCAAGGATAATAGTTTTGAGTTTTCAGTTTTGAGTTTCCAGTTTTCAGCACAGACAAGTTAGCTTTTAACTGAAAACTAAAAACTGGAAACTGGAAACTGAAACCGTTTCTCTTCATCGTGCGTTGCGTGATATGCTACGGGGCGTTCCCTGTAAAGAATAAAAATAACTTGCGGCTGCCCCGAAGCCGCCAGACAGAGGAGAGTCTATCCATGCGCCGCTTTGCCTTGAGACCGTCAATGCCGTTTTTTCTCTTACTCTTATTCGCGCTCGCTTTCATCGCAGCCGCTTGCCAGCCGTCTGCGACCAACACGAATACGAACACCAATACAGCCAACGTGAACGCCAGCCCCGCGGCCAACACCAACGCGAGTCCGGCGACGACGGACGCAGGCTCTGCCATTGATACCAGAGAGCCTGACAGGTATCGCGCCACCATCACACTGACGGCGGAGATGTCCGGCGAGAGCGGCAATAAGACCGTGCCTACGCTGTCGGCGGAAGTGGCGCGCGACCGAGACGTGCGGCGCGTCGGGTTCAAGCTGCCGAACGGCGAGCAGATAGTCTATCTTGACCGACCCGAGAAGCGTTACCTGCTTCTGCCAAACCGCAAGCAGTATGCCGAGCTGACTTCGGAATCGCTCGGTTTCGACATTGCTCGACTGATGACGCCGGGCCAGATTGTGGACCAGCTCAAAAGACAGCGCGGCTACGAACGTGTCGGAGAAGAGACTGTTGAAGGGCGCACGGCTGTCAAGTATCGCTACACGGCCACGGCCAAGACGCAGACACAGGCCGGGCAGGTCAACACCGAAACTTTTGTTTATGTTGACAAGGAGACCGGGCTACCGCTGCGCGCAGACCTGACTTCTGAAGCGCAGAATGAGGTCAAGGGCGTGAGGAGCGCGCACATCGTCGCGGTGATGAAGGACATCAGCACGGAAGTAGACGCTTCGCAGTTCGATGTTCCGCAGGGCTACAGCAAGGTTGATACGCAGCAGTTGCGCCAGCAGGTTGAGGCGGCGGCGCAACTCGCCAAGATATTCCTGACCAACATGCTCGCACAGAGCAGCGCTTCGCCAGGTGCTTCGCCCGGCGCATCAACGGCTGCGTCGCCCGCGGCTTCACCCGCCACATCACCGGCCAGACCATAAACGGAGAGACCCGGATGAAATACATACTCACGCTTCTGCTCGGACTATTGCTGGGCGCGCTGATTGTCTTCTATTTTCTGGGGATGCGTGGCGCTAAGAATCTGCCGGGCGCGACCGTCAAGCCTCCGGAGCAGGGCGGCGACCCGCCGGGCACTGCCGTCCTGACGCTCGAAGAGAATTTCTTCAACGCGCTCTTTGGCAAAATCTTCAACGACCTGGGCGCGCCCAAGTTTCCGCTCCAACTAACCAGGCTGGACCAGCAGCTTGATGAAGGGCAGGCGCAGGTTCGTCTCGCTGCTTTTCAGGAGGGCTGCACGAGCGAAGTGATTCTCACGCCCGAAGGCAGCAACGTCAAAACGGGCGTGCGTTTTGCGGATGGAAAGATTATGGCCCCGATGGCTTTCAGCGGGAGTTATAGCCTCTTCGGGACGTGCTGGCAGTTCAAGGGATGGGCGCAAACTAACATAGAGTTGCGCTTCGACCAGCCGAGCCAGAATCTCTACGCGCAGATTAACGTCGAGGGTGTGAACCTGGAAGGCGTTTCGCCCATCGCGAGCGGCTTTATTACGCCGCTGGTCCAGCGAACCATCAACGAGCGAGTCAACCCTGTGCAGATGCTGCGCGGCGAACAGCTCAAGCTCAATGTGCCCATCAAGGCCAGCAACGCCAACCTGGCCGGGCAGGTCCGCGATATTCGCTCGGAAGTCACGGGCGGCTCTCTGCGCCTTCATATCACTTATGATTTTATGAAAGGGTGAAGAGCAGAGGGATCAAGGATGAGAGCTTAACTCGCTTTGCTAATAAAAAAAGAACCGTCCGGCTTAACCTGGGCGGTTCTTTTCCTTGCTCTCAAATCTTCGTTAGAGCTTTTATTTGAAGACCAGACCGATGCTAAAGACGCCGTCATGACGTGTACGGTTGTCGCCAGCTTCTCTCTCGAAGACAGGGTTGTAGTCAGCCGCGAGTCTCAGGTCGAGACGCTTGCTGAGGCCGAAGTCAACGCCGCCGCCGAGTTTGAGCGCAAAGTCCGTCTCATCGTCGTTGAAGGTGGTGTTGCTGAAATTAACCCTGACTCTGGAATGGTTGCCACCGGCCAGCGCGTGCAGGAACGGTGTCACCTTGCTGTTCTCGGTGGCGAAGCGCACGTGCGGGCCAGCCGTGAAGTTGTAGGTCGAGATTTTGGTCTCGAAAGTGCCGGGCGCGGGGCAACCGATAGCCTGACACGAGCCGAAAGCAAAATCCTTGGTCTTGTAATGGCCGTCAACGTTTCCTTCGATGCCGAATTTGTCGTTGAAAAAGCCGGTCACCGAAGTCTCGAAACCGTAAGCGGTCTCGCGATCATCGGCGTTGAGAAGGCCCGAATCGCCGAGGCCGGTATCAATACTATTGACTGAAAACCCGCCGAAAACCTCGACCTTGCTCTTCTCCTGAGCCAGACCGACGGAGGCGAAGCAGGCGATGAGCGTTGCTAAAAGAACTATTTTCCGCATTGGAAATCTCTTTCCTTTCCCTGTGTGATCTAAAGCTTGAGTTCAAAGTTTTTCTTCACTGACTCACTCTATGTGAAGGTCAGAAGCTTAGATATGCAGACCCCTACTCCGGGGTTGCCAGCTATTATTTGTTGAGGAGTGAATAATACTAATGGACCAGTTGAAAAATTCTAATCACAGCAGAAAGAATCCGGCAGTAATGTTGGCCGAATCAAAGATGACGGCGAGCCAGAGCCGATAGCCTCCTACTCATCATCAACCGTTCGGCTCTCATCAATCGCAGGGCCTGTTTCCGAAAGCTTCTCGCGCTTGACGGCATGAGGGTTCGAGTTGCGTTGGCCGCCTTTGCGCCTGCGACGCTCGCGCAACCGGCCCAGTTGGTCCACAGAGCGAATCGGCTGAAGGTCCGCGGCATCGCCTTCCGGGTCGTCGAGCCGCGTTTCGATCTGCTCCGGCTCAAGCGCCCCGTGCGCTACTGAAGCCTCTTCGCTGACGAGAGCTTGCGCGCCGTTTCCCGCGCCCGCGTCTTCAGCCAGCTCGACATCAGGGCCATTCGTTGCAGAGCCTTCGGCCAGCGCGCGCTGGCGCGTAAAGTGTTCGACGATCTCCTCAGCCGTCTTGCGACCGACAAAGGGAGACAGCTCGGCCACGCTCGCGCCCGCGACGCGCTGGATCGAGCCGAGATTTCGGAGCAGGCGATTCTTGCGCTTTTCTCCGACGCCCGGAATCGCCGTCAGCTCCGAAGTGAAATCGCGCAGCTCGCGTCGCTTGCGATGATAGGCGACGGCTGTCCTGTGCGTCTCATCACGGATCATCTGTAGAAAGCGCAGGACGGGCGAGTGCTGGTCCAGAAAAACAGGCTCATGCTCGCGCCCTTTGACCAGCAGGTGCGAGATTTCATTGTGTCGCCTGGGAGGCTTGACGACGCCGATCATCGGCAGGGCTTCAAGATCAAGCTCGCGCAGAGCCGCCGCCGCCGCGCCCAACTGTCCCTTGCCTCCGTCAATCATGATGAGGTCCGGCAGAGGCTTGTGTTCATCAAGCTGCCTGCGATAACGGCGAAAGACGGCCTCGCGCATGGAGGCCGTGTCGTTTGCGCCCTCGACCGTCTTAATCTTGAATTTCCTATACTCTGCTCGGTTCATCTTGCCGTTCTCGCAGACGACCATCCCCGCCACATTCTCCGCGCCCGAAATGTTCGAGATATCGAAAGACTCTATACGCGCGGGGAAACGCGGCAGCTCGAGCACTTCCTGCAACTCTTCCAGCACGCGCTCCATGTCAGGCTTGAGGATGCGAAATCGCTGCTCAAAGGCGAGCTTGGCATTCTTTTCCACGAGGTCAATGAGGTCGCGCTTTTCGCCACGCTGCGGGTCCTGTATACGCACGCGCCGCCGTTTACGCTCGCTCAAGGCTTTTTCCAGCAGCTCTCGGTCTTCAAAATCAACCGGCACATCAATCTCGCGCGGCACATAGTCCGTAGAGTAATACTGCGTCAGCACCTCGCTCAGAAACGAAGAGGGGTCGAAATCCTCTTCCGGCAAATCTTCCCAGAAGAATTCACGACGGCCCACGACCTTGCCTTCGCGCATCGTGAAGAGCTGCAAGGCCAGACGCGCTCCCTCCCTGTAATAACCGAAGATGTCCACGTCAAGGTCCGCAGTGGTCGCCATCTTCTGCTGCTCTGAGATGGTCAGCACGG
This sequence comes from Pyrinomonadaceae bacterium, assembly GCA_036399835.1. Lineage (GTDB taxonomy): Bacteria > Acidobacteriota > Blastocatellia > Pyrinomonadales > Pyrinomonadaceae > DASYML01. The sequence continues at coordinate 18,003 of DASWMI010000063.1, forward strand.
TCTTGCGCAGGTCGCGGTATTTAGCCGCAATCTCATACTTCATCTCTTCCGAAGCGGCGATCATGCGCGCTTCGAGGTCTTCGGCCAGCTCCTTGTTCTTCCCTTCCAGAAAGAGCCGCACGTCGCGCACGGATTCCTGATATTCGGCGGGCGCGCACAACTCCCTGACGCATGGGCCAAGACAGCGCTTGATGTGATACTCAAGGCAGGGACGTGGCAAACGCCCGTCAATCTCTATATCGCAGGAGCGCAGTTGAAACTTGCGGTGGACCAAATCAATCGTGCGGCGCGCGAGGCTGGCGGGAAGATACGGGCCGAAGTAAAGAGCGCCGTCGCGCTGTACGCGCCGCGTTATCATCAAACGCGGGAAAGGCTCGTTGATGGTCAGCTTCAAGTGCGGGTATTGCTTGTCGTCCTTGAGGAGCACGTTATAGCGCGGCCTGTACTGCTTGATGAGATTCGATTCGAGGACCAGCGCTTCGACTTCCGTGTCCGTGACGATAAACTCAAGGTCCGTGATGCGCCTGACAAGCTCGCGCGTCTTACGGTCGTGCCCGCGTCCGGATTGAAAATATGAGCGCACGCGATTACGCAGATTCTTCGCCTTGCCGACATAGATAATCTTGCCCGCCTCGTCCTTGTGCATATAGACGCCGGGCGAGATGGGAAGGTTCTTGAGTTTCTCTTCTAAGATTTCCGTCATCATCGTGTTCTAAAATTTTTCATCGAAGGCTGTAAATATATTAACTTAGAAGATAGACGAAGACCATCAGGGGTGCAGACCCTGGTCCAGCCATACATGGTTCGAGTCAGTGCGCGAGAATTTATTCCTCGCACAGTTATTATGCGGGGGTACAATCCGGCAGACCCGCAAGAGGGACAAACGACGTGAAGTTTCCTATCGAGCTGCCACAGGGCAAAGAGTTTGATGCTGTCGGCTTTGGCCTCAACGCTGTGGACCACCTTGTGCTCGTCCCCGGGTATCCGGCCTTCGACACAAAGACGCGGCTGATAGAGCACAGGCAAGCTGCCGGAGGGCAGACCGCCTCGGCGATGGCCGCCTTGCAGCGTCTGGGCCTGCGCACGGCCTACGCGGGTCGTTTCGGCTCGGATGCTGAAGGGAGTCTGGGGCTGCGCTCTCTTCAGGAGGAGGGCGTTAACGTCGAGTTTGCGGAGACGGTCGAAGGCGCGAGCACGCAGACGGCCTTCATCATCATTGACGCGCGCACGGGCGAGCGGACGATTATCTGGGACCGAGACGAGCGCCTGGCCTACTGTGAGGAGGAAGCTCCGGTTGAGCTGGCACGAAAGGGCCGCGTGCTTCATCTGGATGCGCACGACCCGCCGGCTGGCGCGCGTCTGGCGAGGGCCGCGCACGCGTGCGGCGCGATTGTCTCGGCAGACATAGACAACATCTACGCGGGGCTGCCGGAGCTTTTGCCGGAGATAGATATTCTTATCTCTTCATCCGAGTTCCCGCATCGTCTGACAGGCATCAGCGACGGGCGCGCGGCGCTGGTTGAGATTCAATCGCGCTATGGCTGCGCGCTCGTCGGGATGACGCTCGGCGTGCGCGGCGCGATTCTTTACTACGACGGAGTGTTTCTGGAATCCGCGGCCTACGCGGTGCCCGGCGGTTGCCGCGACACAACGGGCGCGGGCGATGCCTTTCACGCGGGCTTTCTCTACGGGCTACTGCGCGGCGAGGAGATCGAAAGGAGCTTGCAGTTAGCCAACGCGACAGCCGCCCTCAAGTGTCGCGCGCTCGGTGCGCGTGCATCGCTGCCGACAGTTCGCGAATTAATCGAGCTGGCGGGATGAGGATTCAAGATTGCGGAAAGCGTCTGAATGATTGATGAGAGGAGTGCTCTTGAGCTTTTGGCTGCGTGCTTGTGCCGGGCCGTGTGTGTTTGAAGGAGAAGCTCTTTTATCTCTCGCCGGCGACGATCTCTTTAAATCTCAGCGCATCCTCTTTCATCTTGATGTTGTTAAAGAAGACATAGGACTCTGTCGCGCGCGGGAGCATGTGGACCAGTTCTTCCAGCTCCGCGTCTTCATAGGTGTATCTCCAGCCCTGCCGCCCGTGCAGTCTGTAATAGCATCTCTCCGGCGTCACGGTCCTCTGCTTGAAAGGGTCTACGACATGCCATAAATCCAGCTCGTCGCATAACTCGCTGATAAGCTCTGGAGGCCACGCGCCGCGCGGCTCCCAGCAACAGCTCAGCTCGGCGCGTTTGAGCTTGCTGAAAAATTTCCGCATGTTGTCAAGATTAACTTTCGTGGGCCGGAAGCTGGCGGGACATTGAAAGAGGACCATCCTGGCCTTGAGCGCACGAGCACACTCTGCCGTGACATCCCAAGCCTCTTTGACGATCCGGCTTGAACGGAATGAGCCGCAACGCTCGCTTTCGCTTTCGGTCAGCTCGCGTTTGAGCCGACGGTAGGTTGGACTGCTGGATTGATGCGTGATGAGCTGCCAGGCTTTGACTGTGAACTCGAATCCGGGCGGCGCTTCCTGCCGCCACTTTTCAAGCGTGCTGATTTGCGGTGGCTGGTAGAAAGTGTGTTGCACTTCGACAGCCGACAGCAAAGAATAGTAAGACTCGCGCGAGGAGCGGAAACCACAGCAGCCAATCTGGACCAGCTCTCTACTCGAAGCCATAAATTGAAACGCGAATGGTGAACGCGGGCAGCTCGCAACGCGGAAGGAAAAGCTATTGATGCAGTGATTGGCTCATTAATTCCTTCACACAACGAGCCAACCACTTTTATTCGGCGCTGCCGTGCTGCCCTTGTTCATACTTTAAATCATCCTCCTGCCGCTGCCGCGAGCTGCTTCTTTTCAGCTTCCATGCGCGTGCCCAACTCTTCGACCTGTTCTTCGCTCAGGACTTCGCGCGCGCTCTTGAACATCTCGCCTTCCTCTTCCTCCACGTGATGCTCTACGTTCTCCTTGAGCACCTTGAGCTTGGCGGTCCACTCTTCGCTCGTGACAGGCAGGGCGGCCATCTCCTCAAGCAGCCGCTTGACGATTTTGTGCTCCTCAAAGCCTTCCATCGTGATGTCGCGCGTTTCGGCTTCCCGCTTGAGCACTGGATAAAAGATTTTCTCCTCAATTCGCGCGTGAATCTCCAGCTCTGTGTTGAGCCTCTCAAAAAGCTCTTCACGAGTTTTGACGGCATTCTCGGTCGTCGGCTCAAGTTTCTCGAATAGTCCAGAGACCTTTTTGTGGTCCTCTTTCAGCAACTCAAATGCGTTCATTTTGCCTCCCTTTGCATACATCAAGATAGCTCCGGCGGACTCCAACCGGACACTACAGCCCCGTTTATTCAGTCTTCAGCAATTAAAGTGCCAGATTGATGAGAGAGTGAGCGTGAAGAAGGGATGAAATAGATCGCTTCGCGGCCCGCGGGAGAGCATTGATTCAAGCGCGCGGGTTATTGGCTATTGTCAAACTATCATTAACCAGTATATTAGGAGGTCTCTCTGGACCACTCGCTGATTCGTCATGATTTATCCGTCAAGCGAGCTTGAGTCCCGAACTGGTCCGATGATTTAAATCGGTCTCATGGCGAAGCGAAAACGTTCACCACAGCCAGGAACAGTCGGAAGGGATTTTCTCTGATGAAGATTCGACGAGAGCAGATTGAAGCTTTCTTACCCAAGAGCGATGCCGAGATAGTTGAGTTTATTATCAAACATTTGCAGGAAGAAAGCCCTGAGTTGATAGATAGAATTCCGCTCGATGGCTTGCGCGAGATGGTTGGCAACGGCATCAAGCGCGCCAGAACTCACGGCCTCAGCTCGCTCGCAGACCTGACGGGGTTTGTCTCCATCATGTTTGAGATCGCTCCCAATTTTGATGTCATCCCGGCGATTCGCAGCGTGCTCAGCGATGAAAACGTCCCGCCCGACAAACGATTCGAGCGGCTCTTTGAAAAAGAGCTGGACGAAGCATGGGAGAGGGCCGCCAATAATTACAACCCGGAAGCCTGGGCCGAAGCCTGGTTTCCGGAGCTGCGAGAGAGACGGGAACAAAGCTGATGGGAACGGAATTAAAATCCGGTGGGACCGAAGTGCAGGAGGCCGAGAGCGTCCTGGCGGGCCTCAATAGCGACCTGGAATTTCAGTTGGCCCAGACGGCAGTTGATGTGGCTGGCGTCGCCGACCCGACACCCATCTCGGATATCGTCGGCGCGAGCATGAGCCTCTATTCGGGTGACATTGTAGGGGCTGGATTGTCCCTGCTCTCTGTCCTGCCATACGCCGGCGATGCGCTCGGCAAGACGGCCAAGGGCGCGCGTGTCGCTGACAAAATCAACGATCTCAAGAAACGTATTGAAGCCGCGATTGCCGCCACCAACCTGGCTAAAAAGTTGGCGAGGAGGCGTGCGGCGGCAGCCGTCAGGGCCAAACGCAAGGCCGAGGCCGCGAGGAAAACCGCGGAGGCCGCGACCAACGCTAAATGCAAGCCGCCCTCAAACCCTTTTGGCGTCCGCCAGCTCCCGGCAGACGGTACATGGAAGGGGACCAAGGGCAACGGCGACTGGATGCCTGACCCTAAGACCCCACGCGGAAAGGAAATCTTGGAGGCGACCGACGGCAAGCCTATTACCTTCAAGGACGGCTACCCGGACTTTTCTTCTCACGCCACGCACAGGGCAGAGATAGAGATGACGGGCGATCCTTATACTGACTTTAAGCTGGCTAATAAGGAAGTAGGGCTAAAGGAGACTCCAGCGGGCATGACCTGGCATCATCACCAGGATGGCGTCACGATGGAACTCATCCCTACAAAAATCAATAACAACGTTCCGCATGACGGCGGAGCTTCGGTTGTCAAAAGCCCGGATTTTTAGCGCGCGAGCCGGAAGAGCCGTAGAAAGGACCAGACATGAAATTCACGAGCACTTATCAGGAACAGCCAACGACGCCCGAACAAATCCGAGAAGCCGAAAGGAGGATGGGCGTAGAGCTGCCCGAAGAATATAAACAGTATCTGCTCTCGCACCAGGGCGGGCATCCGGACCCTGACGTGTTTCGGGTTAAATGGAGCGGACAGGATTGGGCCAAGGGCAGCGAGCTTAACTCTGTCGCCTGGTTTCTCGCTCCCCATGACGGCAAGGAAGAGAATCTCCTGGACTACTACGAGACGCACAGAGATCGTATCCCGAAAGATACGATTCCAATCGCACGCGACCCGGGAAGCAACCTGGTCCTGCTCGGCATCTCCGGGCCGAATCGCGGCAAAGTCTTTTTCTGGCGGCGAGAGTATGAAGCCGCCCCCTGGGGCGCTCAAGAGGCAGACTATAGCAACGTCGGTTTCGTTGCCAATAGCTTCCGAGAGTTTATTGATTCCCTCTTTGCCTTATGATGGATGCTTACTTCGCACGCGTGCGCCCAACATACATAGAGAATTGGACCACAGCTCTACTGGCGCTCTCCATACAGCAGATAGACCTCCCCCTGACGCTTGAGGAAGCACGCGCTTTAGGCTTGGTCAACAGGGAGTTCAGCCGTTGGTTCGGCGGCGGCTCGATTGATTCCATCGAAGGGATTGCGAAAAGAATTGACGCGGCCCTCTGCCATTATCCTGAGGGCGCTTTTATACGGCTCGGCTCGCGTAGCGGTAAGGATTCCTCTTACGCGCACAATCGCGGCCTACGCGTCACGGACGGCCACGGAGCGATACGCCTGCTGACAGAAAACTCTTACAGAATCGCCTATGACCTGCGCCTCGCCCTGCATCACAAATATCGCCCGCATATTTTTGTTCGCCGCTGGCTGGAGATTCCCCCCTGGTCCGAATTCCGCTGCTTTATGAAAGGTAGAAAGCTGGTCGGCATCTCTCAATACGATTGCCGGAATCTGGGCCACTGCGCGTTGATTGCCACGAATGCCGAGCGTATCAAAGCCGCGATTGGAGAATTCTTCAAAGCCTTTAGCGCCAGTTCACATCTGGATGATGTTGTCTTTGACGTGTTCGTTGTGCTTGATGAACATGATTCGCATGGACCAGCCAGCGTCCGGCTCTTGGAGCTAAACCCGTTTTTTCAAAAAACGGATGCCTGTCTCTTCGACTGGACCAACGGCGGCGACTTCGACGGCTCCTTCCGGTTTCTCTAGCCCAGACTTCATCCGGCAGCCAAACGCTCTCTCTCGCAGGCTCACAAATATTCGCGGAAGTGTGCGAGGACACGTCGCCAGGCGTCTGCGGCGGCTTCGGGGTTGTAGACTTCCGGGCGCGTGTCGTTGAAGAAGGCGTGGTCCGCGTCGTAGCTGACGACTTCAACGGGCAGGTTATGTTTCTGCGCGGCGTCGCTTAGCCCCCGGACCTTTTCCGGCGTAATCCAGTTATCGCGCGCTCCGGCGATAAAGAGCGTCGGGACTCTCAGGCGCGATAAGACTTCTTCATCCGGAATATCGCCGTAAAAGGGCGCGGCTGCGCCGAGCGTCTCTATCTCGCAGGCCGCGCGCAAGGCGAAGGTCCCGCCCATGCAATAGCCTGTGATGCCTACTCTCTTTAGAGCGTAGGTGCTCGTCGTCGCTTCTACGGCGCGTCGTATGATTGTCAGGCCGTCTTCAATCGCCAGCGCGTGCATCAACGCGGAGGCTTCCTGCTGGTCTTTGGTAGTCTTGCCGCGAAAGAGGTCGGGCGCGACACAGACGAAGCCCGCAGCCGCGTAGCGCCCCGCCAGATCGCGGACGTGTTCGTTAACGCCCCACCATTCATGTATCAGGATGATGGCGGCGTGAGCGGCGGCGGTCGCCGTGTCTTCGTCTCCGGGAAGCGCCACGTAGGCTTTAGTGTTTCCCTGCGGCGTCTTGAGGTCCAGTGTTTCGGTTCTCATCTTTGGTCCAGTCTCTCTCTGCCGGATAGTCTTTAAGGGTTGGTCCACAAAACTCTCGTCGCTCTTGCCCTCTCTAGTCGAGCATCTCTACTTCGCCGTCAACGACGCGGGCCAGATACTCTCCCTCGCGCATGGCCCAGGCGATGCGCTGCCCGCGACTGGCAAGCCTGGCCCACTCGCTGCTCTTCTTCGGATTCTGTTCGACGAGAATCGCTCCGCCCGGCAGCTCTACATAACGCAGCCCCGAACGCGCAAACTTTTTGACGCCCCGCCCGCCGCCAAACAGTTTCTCGAAGGCCACCAGAATCCGGCCCGCGCTCAACTCCGCCTCTTCGCCCTTTCCACCCACTTTATCCGCCGACATAATTCGCCCCGCTCACTCTTTTAAAATCTACCGCCTTCTGAAAACTGAAAACTAAAAACTGGTCAACTATCCGACGCTCGTCGTGCTGCCGTCATGCTTCTTCGCCAGCAGTCGCTCGACCGTCTCCAACAGCTCTTTGCTCTGGAAGGGCTTTGAGATGTAAGCGTCGAAGCCTCTGCGCAGGGCGCGCTCGCGGTCTGCGTCTGCGAAGGCCGTGACGGCGATACAGGGGATGGGCCGCGTGCGCTCGTCAGCGCGCAGGGCCGCGAGCACGTCCCAGCCGTCCAGGACCGGCATGGAGAGATCAACCAGCAGTATGTCCGGCAACTCTTCAACCATCATCGCGAGACACTCGCGCCCGTCGCGTGCCTCGCGTATGCGATAGCCTGAGACGGCCAGAATCAGGCGCAGTAATTCTCGATTGTCGTCGTAATCGTCTGCGATGAGAATGCTGGCAGGCATAGTCGGGATTGGAATTTTAGATTTTTGATTTAAAGATTCAAGCTATCAATCTCTTCAGCAAATCCGAAATCAAAAATCGCAAATCATCTTATGGGGGCAGGCTGGTTATAACTTAGCCATGCGAGCAGTGTCAAACTGTTTCCCCTGGATTTTAAAGAGTTTCTTGACACTCTTCCGAATGCGCGTCCATAATCGAATCGGAGGCCGCTCCGGTCACGCACAGGCCTCAGCACCCAATGCTTAACTTCTCAAAGATGAGCGCCGCCTGACCCGCGAGGGCCGGAAAAGATGGCTGGCGGCGCATCCAGAAAAACGGAGGACGAAAAAGGTGGTCAGTGGAGAACTGGAAAACAGTCTGCGCGGCGAGCTGGATAAGCATCTCAATGCGCGCATGGGCGAGTTGAAGGAAGAGATTGCGCGCGTACAGGAGCAGGTCAACCAGGCGTTCACGCAGTTGATGGAACGCTCTACGGGCGAGACGACCGATGATATGTACGTCGCCGCCGCCATCTCCGAGCATATACGCGCAGCACACGAGCGCGGCATCGAAGAGGCCGCCGCCGAGTCTTCCAAGACAAAGGCTTCGAGCGATCTGGCGCTCATCAAGGCCGCCGTTGATGATCTTGATAACCAGCGCACGCAGGCTGACATTCTCAATACGCTGGTCAACCGCGCCGCCGCCTTTGCCCCGCGCGTAGCCTTCTTCGTCATCAGGAATGAGCAGGCCATAGGCTGGCGCGCGCGCGGCTTTGAAGGCACTATCGGCGATGAGGCCATACGCGAATTCAACCTGCCGCTCTCAAGCCACACGCTGCTCAGCGAGGTGGTCCGCTCGCGTGCCACCTGGAGCGGCGCGCCCGGACAGAACGAGGGTGATTACCAGCTCCTCAAACAGTTTGGCGCAGAGCCTCCGCAGCGCCTCGTCGCCGTGCCGCTCATCGTCCGCAACAAGACTGTCGCAGTTCTCTACGCCGATTCCGCGGCGCTCGACACAGACGCCATCAGCCTCGAAGCAATCGAAACGCTCGCCCGCGTCGCGAGCATGGCCGTAGAGCTTTTGACCGTCACGCGCTCGGCCCCCTTCGAGCGTCCGGCGCGTATAGAAACCAGACCGGCAGCCACCGCGCCCGCCGCCACGGAAACTGAAACCGAGGCTGGACCAGAGACCGAGACCGAAGCTGTCGGGACGATTGAGACCGGACCGGAGACTGCGGCTGAGCCTGAAGAATCAACCGGGACGATTGCGACCGAAGCGACCGAAGCTCCGCCGACCGTCGAAGAGAAAGGCTTTGAGAGCTACACCGAGCCTGTCTCTGAAGTCTACGAGGAAACAGCCTCGCCGCCCGATAGTGAATACGCGACCGAGCAAGTCTCTTATCAATCTTCGCAGGGCTACCAGCCAGCCGATGCGCCGAGCGCCGCCACGGAGTTTCAGTCGCAGCCCGCCGCCGCCCAGAATTTCCAATATGCTGCCCCGCTCGGCACATCGCGCCGTTACGGACGCGGCACGGATACGGACCTGCCCGTCGAGGTCAGCGATGAAGAGAAGCCCCTGCACAATGATGCGCGCCGCTTCGCACGGCTGCTCGTCTCGGAAATCAAGCTCTATAACGAGCAGAAGGTGCGCGAGGGCCGCACGCAGGGCAACATCTACGAACGTCTGCGCGAAGATATAGACCGCTCGCGCGAGATGTACGACAAGCGTGTCGCCCCGCCCGTCGCAGAGCGCTACGACTATTTCCACCAGGAGTTGGTCAACACGCTCGCCGAAGGCGACCCCTCAAAGCTCGGCACGGGCTATCCGGGTTCGACCGCCTCTGCGTAAAGCCTCAGCGGTCAGCGACTGAACAGCAAGCGAGACATGACAGGTGACGTGAGATAGCCAGGCTCTCGTCACCTGTTGTTCTTTGCACGGCAAACGCGATTCGCATCCCCTCGCATCGAATCGCAGCCGCGAGCGCGCGTGTCTTCGGTCTTCGCTTCAGACGCGCGCTTGCCTTTATCCACCCAGCTTGGCGAGAATGAGCCAACAGGATAAAGACAGGTCTCTCTAGCGCGTCTCTTATTTTTAAGGAGGATGAAAGCGTCTTGATTAACTTCGCCAGGCATCGCATCACATTAATCTTGGTCGGATTCGTCCTTGTGCTCGGCGGGCTGCTCGCGCCCTTCGCCTTCCTGAGCGCCAGTTGCAGCACGCGCCCGCAGACGCCCGGCGAGACGCAGGCGCTGGACCAACTGCGAAACATGACGCGCAACGATGTCCTGCCCGCAGAGGATGTCGTACAGCGTCTTGAATCGCAATACCCTGAGACGAAGCTGGCAGGGCTGGCGCGGCTGGTCCGCGCGCGCATCCGAATCAAGGCGGGAGATTTCAACGGGGCCGCGTCTCTCCTCGACTCAAACGTTATACGCGAGCGGACGGCGCTCGGCGATTATGCTCTACTGATGCGCGCGGATGCGTTTGAAAAGGGTGCTCGCCTGACCGAAGCACGCGCCGCCTATGAACAACTCGCGCGCGATTATCCTTCCTCCACACGCGCACGCGCAGCCACCCTGCGCGCCGCGCAACTGATGATGCAATCGGGCCAGTCCGCGGCAGCCGTCCCTACTTTTCTCAAGACGCTCAATGAACAGTCGGACGCGCAGGCATTACTGCTGACCGCCAGGGCTTACGAGCAGTCAATGGACCAGACGCGCGCCCTCGCAGCCTATCGCCGTCTATACTTCTACGCGCCCGCCGCCCCCGAAACCGCCGAGGCCGCCCCTGCCATCGCGCGGCTTAACTCCTCGCTCGCGCCCGCCAGCGCCGAAGAGGCCATGACGCGCGCCGACAGGCTCTTTGAAGCCAAACGCTACAACGATGCCGCCGCTGCTTATACGGAAGCCCTGACGCGCTTCCCGACCAACCAGAGCGCGGAGGCGCAACTGCGGCGCGGCATCGCGCTCTCGAACCAGAAGCGCACGGCTGAAGCCGCCACGGCTCTCAACAGCCTCCCGACTTCGGCGGGCGAGACCCGTGCACAGGCCCTTTATTATCTGGTCCAGACTTATGCCAACGCGCGCCAGTGGGAGATGGCGCGCGACGCGCTGGACCAGTTGCGACAATCCTACCCGCAGAGCGGCTGGACCAGACGCGCCTACGCGACGGCGGGCCAAATCGCCAGAGACGCGAAAAACACTGCGGACGCTTTATCTTTCTTCCGCTCCGCCGTCAACTATTTCCCGGGCACGGCTGAGGTCGCACAGGCACAGTTCGAGCTGGCCTGGGCCGCCCATGAGGCCAAGAACTTCTCTGAGTCTGCTCGTTTGTTGACCGAGCATCTGGCCTATTACGCGGACAAGAATACGGACAATCGCGGGCGCGCAGGCTATTGGGCCGCTCGTGATGCGGAGCGCGCAGGGCAGCTCGCAGAAGCGCGTGCGCTGTACCAGGCCATGCAGGGCCGCTACGACGCCAACTGGTATGGCTATCTCGCCAAGCAGCGTTTAGACACGATGATTCGCAACGGCAGAGCGCCGCAGGCCAAGTTTGCCGGCGATTCCGTCATCGGTCGCGCGGTCGCCAACCTGCAAACCGTCACGGTCGCGGAAGAGACCGCTGGTCCAGCCGAAAACGAGCGCATCCAGAGGGCTGAGCAACTGACGAATATAGGGACGGATGATTGGGCGCTTGAAGAGTTGGCAGTCGCTTCGCAGAGTTCGCCCGCCAGCCCACGCGTCAACCTGGCGATAGCGCGTATCTATCGCATGCAGGGCGACAACGTGCGAGCGCTCAATACGCTCAAGACGAGTCTCCCGGATTACTCGCAGATGAAGCCCGAAGAGATGACGCGCGAAGAGTGGGATGTCTTCTACCCGCTACCCTACTGGGACATCATCGTTCAGGAATCGCGCGCCAGGGGGCTTGACCCTTATCAGGTCGCCGGACTCATCCGGCAGGAGTCAGTCTTTAACCCGCGCGCGCGCTCCGGCGCTCAGGCTTACGGTCTGATGCAACTGCTCGTCCCGACGGGGAGACTGACGGCCAAGCGTTATGGCGTGGACCGCACGGTGACCGAGGAAACGCTGTATGAGCCGCGTCTGAACATACAGCTCGGGACGGCCTACTTCCGAGACCAGCTAGACAAGTACGGGCGTATAGAATATGTCGCCGCCGCTTACAATGCCGGTCCAGGTCGGGTGGTCCAGTGGCGCGCGACGCTCCCGCTCGAAATGGATGAATGGGCCGAGGCCATTCCCTTCAGGGAAACCAAGCTCTACGTGCAGGGCGTCGTGCGCAACGCGATGCAATACAAGCGGCTCTATGACGAGAACGGACAGTTCCGAGCAATCGTCGGCACGCGCCCCGTCAACTATCCCTCGACGAATCAAAGCGGCGCGCCCGCCATCCAGCCCGCCAACTCAATCGTGCGCCCGCGCAGGACAACGAGCAATGAGGAAGAGTAAACAGACGGGGGCACGGCTGGTCCATAAAATTCAAGCCCTGCCCTTATCAGTCTTAATGACAGCCTTGCTTCTCGCGCTGGCCTTCGGCGCGCCGCACGCGCTGGCCCAGAAGCGAAAGCCCACGGGTAAGCAAAAGCCCGCGGGCGGCGCTTCCGTCTCCGCCAGGACCATTATCGTGCGCACAGAGCCGAATGCCTTCGTGTGGCTTGATGAAGTGAGGCGCGGGACGACGGATGAATCAGGCAAGCTCACGCTTCAGAAGGTATCCTCCGGTCGCCACACCTTGCGCGTGCGCGCGAGCGGCTTTAAAGAGATGACCGTCGCGTTGCCGCCTTCAAAGCGCGGCCATGTTGACGTGCGGCTCTCGCCGACCACCGATGAGGCGGAGCTGGCCTTTCAACAGGCCGAAGAGGCACGCGAGAAGGCGCGTGATGATGAAGCGAGAAAGAAGGCGGCAGAGCTTTACCGTCGCGCTCTTGAGCTTCGTCCGGCATACGCGGCTGCCCATCTGGGTCTGGCCCGCATCCTTCTGGACCAGAACGAGCACAGGGCCGCGCTCGCGGAGATTGCAGAGGCGAGAGGTGCGCGCGCGGTCTATCCCGAAGCCTCTGCGGTCGAAGGCCGCGTCTATCGCGCGATGGCTTTCGAGCAACGGGCCATAGAGTCTTATCGCCGCGCAATACGCGAGGCACGCGGCTTTCAACCCGAAGCGCACACGGGCCTCGCCATCGTCTATGAAGACAAGGGCCAGTATGCGGAGGCCGCCTCGGAATTCAAGACGGCTATCGCTCAGCTCTCGGATTCAGAGCCGGTGCTTTATCAACTGCTCGGCGCGGTCTATGAAAAGATGGAGAACTATAGGGAGGCCGTCACCGCTTACGAAAAATATTTGGCGCTCGCGCCCGACGGCAGCCTCGCTGAAGCCGTCCGCTCCGTCATAGACCAGTTGCGCCGACAGGCCGCCGAGCAGCAAGCGACGCCTTGAGATAGTTCATTAAATTGTTTCGCACCTCGCAGAGCAGGCGAGCGGGGGATTCCCTCTCTCGCTCTCATATTGCCACGCCAGATTCTTTATGAGAGCATCACTGAGCTTCTCATGACCTCTTAGATTTTCAGGAAGAAGAATTCATGTCATCGCTTGCGCCTTCAAAACATCGCCACGTTTCGCACAAAGCGAGTCTCTTTACGGAATCCGTCATACGCGAGATGACGCGCGAGGCCCTCAAGCACGGGGCCGTCAATCTCTCGCAGGGCTTCCCGGATTTCCCCACGCCCGAAGACATCAAGCGCGTCGCTATGCAGGCCATCGCTGATGATGTCAACCAGTATGCGATTACCTGGGGCGCGCGTGATTTCCGCGAGGCCATCGCGCGTAAGACCGCCTGGTATCTGGGATTGGAGGTTGACCCCGAAACGGAGTTGACGGTCACTTGCGGCTCAACCGAAGGGATGATCGCGGCGATGATGGCGACGGTTGACCCGGGCGAAGAGGTCGTCGTCTTCGAGCCTTTTTATGAGAACTACGCGCCGGACGCGATTCTCTCGGATGCCAGGCCGCGCTATGTCGCCTTGCGCGCGCCCGATTGGACCTTTGACCGCGACGAGCTGCGCGCAGCCTTTAACGAAAAGACCAAGGCCATCATCATCTGCAACCCGAACAACCCGACGGGCAAGGTCTTTACAAAGGATGAGCTGGAATTCATCGCCTCTCTCTGCAAAGAGTTCGACGCGCTCTGTTTTACGGATGAAATCTACGAGCACATCCTTTATCCACGAGACGGCGCTGAGATAAAGCACATCTCCATGGCCCAGCTCGAAGGGATGCGCGAGCGCACCGTCATCGTCAACTCCATGTCAAAGACCTATTCGGTGACGGGCTGGCGCGTCGGCTACTGCATAGCGCCGCCTGCCATCACCAATGCCATACGCAAGGTCCATGATTTTCTGACCGTCGGCGCAGCCGCCCCCTTGCAGACGGCGGGCGCTTACGCTCTGGGCTTGCCGCCCGAATACTACGAGCATCTCGCGGCTGAATACCGCGCACGCCGCGAGATGCTCCTGCCCGCGCTCGAAGAGGCCGGCTTTCGCACCTACAGCCCCGACGGCGCTTACTACATCATGACGGACATCTCCGGCTTCGGCTTTCAAACCGATGTCGAGTTTACGCGCCACCTGATACGCGAGATAGGCGTCGCCTGCGTCCCCGGCTCAAGCTTTTACAGCCGACCGGAGCTGGGCGCGCAGCAAGTTCGCTTCTGCTTCTGCAAGAAGGATTCGACATTGCTCGCAGCCGCAGAGAGATTGAGCAGACTGCGCGGCTAAGGCTTTTCACGAGCGGAACATTTTTGGACCTCTCAACGTCTATCCGGACAGTTGGACCAGCCACGCGGCATTTAGTCCGGCACGCTTCATCTCAAACTTAGTCAAGAGGTATCCAGGCTCATGTATAAAACTCCGGCCTCTCTTCTTTCGCTTCTACTGATTCTCTGCACAATGCCACTCGCTCCGGCTCAGTCGCAGGACTTTAAAGGCCGATGGGCTGGTCCACTCAAGACGGACGAGGGACCGGGCGGGCTGGAAATTCGTCTCGCGCCGGATGGCTCGCAGTTGAAGGCGGAGCTAACGCTGCGACTGGAAGGGCAGGATGCCGTGCTCGCCGTAGAGGAGTTGAAGATTAACGGCAATGATATTTCCTTCTCGGCCAACGCCGGTCGCACGCTGCTCAGATTCACGGGCAGGTTTGAGGGCAGCAGGCTCGATGGAACTGTGGATGCCTTGAAGGGCGGGAAAAAGGTCGGCAATGGCACGTTTGCCCTGACGCGCAATGGAGAGATGCCGCCTTTGCCTGCGCAGCAAGCGGGCGGCGGGCAGATGGCCGACCCGAACTTTAACGCGAAGGTAGAGCATCCGGCCTATACCAAGAGTGGTCCAAAAGTCCTGTTTGATGAGGCGCACAACAACTTCCACACGGCGAGCGGTCGTTATAAGCCTTTCGCCGACCTCGTGACCAACGACGGCTACCGGATTACGCCCAACAAGCAGAAGTTCTCGCGCGAGAGCCTCAAGGGTTATGCGATGCTGGTCATCTCGAACGCCATCGGCGCGGCGCAGATGAATGCTCTGGGCGCGAGCAACGCGGCCTTTACAGATGAAGAGTGTGATGCCGTGCGCGAATGGGTGCGTGCGGGCGGCTCTCTACTGCTCATCGCTGACCACTCGCCGATGGGAGCGGCCAACCAGAGTCTGGCGCAACGCTTTGGCGTAGAGATGAGCAAAGCCTGCACGATTGACCGCTCGAATTATGATAAGGAGTCTGAGAACCCGGGCTTTATCGTCTATACGCGAGAGAGCGGCAGGCTCCTGGACCACGCGCTGACCCGCGGGCGCAATGGGGGCGAACGCGTCAATCGCATCATTACCTTTACGGGCCAGTCATTGAAAGGCCCTGCCGAGAGCGTGGCCTTCCTCAAGCTGGCGGAGACGGCGCGCGACGTGATGCCCGGCGAGGATGAAGAAAAGGGCGCTTCTGCGGCTGGACGCGCACAGGGAATCGCTTTGAAGTTTGGCAAGGGTCGCGTCATCGTGCTCGGCGAGGCGGGGATGCTCTCGGCGCAGATTGTTGGTCCACAACATCTGCCCTTCGGCATGAATCGCCCGGGCATAGACAATCGCCAACTGGCGCTCAACATCATGCACTGGCTCTCCGGCCTGCTCAAGTAAACCCGGGTCGCGTCTGCGATAGCTGAGGACCAAAGAATCGTGTGGGATACCAAACGCCAGGTCATCTGGCTGGCCGCCGGATTCATCCTGGGCACGTTTATAGCCTACCAGGACTCGCATGACGACGCGGGCAATTTCGTCCCCACCTTCTTCGTCTTTATGGAGATGCTCGTCCTCACGATCATCGCCGTCATGTTCTACATCTATTCAAGAAAGAAGTGATGAGTGATCAGAGATTCGTCAATCATCAGTGGACCAGACAGCTTCTCTCTCTATTGACGATTGACGACTTATCTGATCACTTATTCTGTATCACTGCGTTGGCGGCTGCATTGTCTTGGAGCGGACGTTGATGCCAGTGTCCGCTGTCAGGAGGAGGCGGCGGGCTTCGCCGTAAGCGACGCTGGCTGGCGTGTATGAGAGCAGGTAACGATTCTTGCGCAGCTCGTCGCAGATTGACTTGGCAGCCTGTTGCGGCTCGTTGAGCGGAAAGACCAGCCCGCCCGTGCCTTCCGTCAACTTCTGTATGACCTGCTCTGCCTTCGGCTGGTCGCGGCGCAAGGCTCCGCCCGTGCGGTCGTTAATCTGTAAAGCGTAGACGGTGATATTCAAGGCTTGCAGCTCCGAGAGCACGGCATCGAAGCGCGTTTTGCTGCCGCGGTCCAGACCGTCGCCGATGAGGACGATGATACGTTTCTGGCTGGTGATGGGCCTC
This sequence comes from Pyrinomonadaceae bacterium, assembly GCA_036399835.1. GTDB lineage: Bacteria > Acidobacteriota > Blastocatellia > Pyrinomonadales > Pyrinomonadaceae > DASYML01. The sequence goes on from DASWMI010000063.1 coordinate 34,561, forward strand.
AGCGCCTGGTCTATCACGGCGCTGATGGCGTCGAAGAGAAAGGGCTGTCCTTTTTTGCGAAAGCTCTTGAGCGAAGCATCTATCTTCTTGGCATCGTCGGTCCAGTCTGCAACAATCTCCGGCTGCTCGTCGTAGCCGACGATGAGCAGCTTATCGCCCTCGTAAATCTCGTAAGCAAATTCGCGCGCGGCCTCTTCGAGTTTCTCAACATCTGCGCGCACCGTCAGCGAGTTGTCAACGAGAAGCACGATGTGGGCCGGGGAAGGGTCCGGTGAGAAATTCTGTATCGTCTGTTCGATGCCGTTATCGTAGAGCGCGATCTGTTTGGAAGTGACGGGCGCTGCCGGATTGTCTGCGCGCGCGGCGACGACTGTGAGTAAGGCTGCGCTCTCGTTGGTCGGGCGCGCACGACGCCCTGCCTGCCCCAGAGCCGGAGCGTGAGCCAGCAGCAAGAGAGCGCAAGAAATAACAAAGCTCTGTCTCATGCCGGATGTCGGCCTCTGACCTTTTTCCCTTTTCATATCAATCACCGCTTGATGAAGTCTGCCTGGATACACTCTTCTTGACAGCTTCGCTCTTGTCGCCCTTTTTCCCTGTCTCTTTTGTAGTCTCTTTCGCCGCGGGTTTGTCTGACGAAGGTTTATCTGACGCGGGCTTTTCGCTTGATGCGACGGATTCGCCGGCGCTGCTCTTTGTTTCTTCGGCGCTCTTTTTTTCTTCGCCGACTTCGGATTTCTTCGCCGCGTAATCGGTCGCATACCAGCCTGAGCCTTTGAGCTGAAAGCTGGTTGTGGACCACTGCTTCTCAAGGCGACCGCCGCACTTGCGACATTTTTTGAGAGGCTTGTCCGTCATCTTCTGCATAGCCTCTATGTGAGCTTTGCATTTCTGACACTCGTATTCATATAAGGGCATGGTGATGTCTCTTCTTGGAACAGTTCTTTTGAAAATTCTGTCTAAATGAATTATACGAACGGTTTTGATAGCCTGCAACTATTGCAATTCTATGATGCGCGATTGTTGTGAACTGTTTGCGTAGCCCTGCAAGCAAGAAAAATATTTCGAGAAATTTTCACTTTTTTTCGTAGCCATTCAATACAACAATCACTCACAAATCGGTCTCAAGCCGCTCTCAAGTTGAATGAAAGGGGGCGCAAGTCGGCTTATCAAAAGGCTTACCTGCGTTTGGCTTAAATACATACAGGAGAAGAACTTAATCGCATATTTATCATCCAGTAAAAGCAACTGATTGAGGGTCTCGTCCATCTGAGTATGCGGTTTCGATTGCTCTTTGCAAACGTTCCACCATGCGCAGCCCCCAATTCTGCAAAACAGAATGCAATCTGGTAACCCTACAGGTTGCCGCTCACATGGAGAAGACGATAATAATGACCCTGACCCGATTAGTTCCCTTTGTGCGCCCAGCTAAGTTTGCACCCTTTGCCATCATTTCCCTTTTCCTTTTTACCAACTTTACGGGCCTGTTCTTCAATAGAGCATTTGCGCCGACCGCACAAGCCAACGTTCCCGTCATGACCGCCGAGCAAGCGGAGGATTATATTCCCGCCGACATCCCTTCGTCCGGCGACAAGAATCTGGACCTCATTATCCTTCACGCGGGCGAGCGTTACGGCGTTGACCCCAGACTGCTTCACGCTGTCATCTGGCAGGAGTCGAAGTATAAGGTCGAGGCCAAGTCCGGCGCTGGCGCGCAAGGTCTGATGCAGTTGATTCCGATGACGGCCAAGCGCTTCAACTGCGAAGATGCGAGCGATCCCGAATCGAATGTCGAAGCGGGAACAAAGTATCTGCGCTGGCTGCTCAAGAGATTCGACGGCAACGTGACGCTCGCGCTTGCAGGTTATAATGCTGGCGAAGGCTCTGTTGACAAGTATGAGGGCGTGCCGCCCTACAATGAGACGCAGAACTACGTGCGCATCATCACCTCGCGCTACGGGAAAACATATCACCCGATTCTCACGCCCGAAGAGGCGCGCGTTGAATTCCGTCTCCTCCCTGAAGTCGCGCAGTTGACCAGGTAAGAGAAACCGAACAAATAAAAAGCTGAAGCGAGGAATGGGAGTATCGAACGACTCCTGTTCGTCGCTTCGGCTTTTTACTTTGCTCTTTTTCCTCTTTGCAACTTCGCGCTCCGTTCGCTATGATTCGCTAACTTGCGAAAGCCATGACATCAACCACCGCTCAATCACTCTCGCTCGAACGACGGATCAAAATGCACGAAGCGCGCGAGGCTATCATTGATCGCCTCGCGCTCGACTCGCATTCGACGATTGATCTGGACCGTTTTATGCGCGCCATCGTGACGCAGCTTGGACAGATGATGGATGCGGATCGCTGCGATGTGATTCAGTTGACTTCGGAGAGCGAGCTGCGCATCAGCCACGAATGGCGCGCTTCCGAAGACGTGCCTTCGAGCCTCGGCACAACCATTCCGATTGATCTCAGGCAGCTTGCGGAACACGTTGACATCACCAGGCCGATTCGCCTGGATGACACGAGCGCGCAGGGTCTACATCAGGAAGTGCGCTTCTTTGCGGCTTCGCTCGGGACGCGCTCGCTGCTGGTCGTCCCGGTCATACTGGGCCGCGATGTGCTCGGGCTGATCGGGCTGCACATGACGCGCGCGCCTCGCGCCTGGCTCGATGACGAAGTGGCCTTCCTGCAATCGGTCGCCAAACCGATTGCGGTCGGCTATCAATACACGCGTCTTTACACGGACAAGCAGCGCGAAGCCGAGACGACGCGCGCTCTGCTGGAGATTGCCAACGCGCTCAACGCGCGCTCGAATTTTGGCGAGGTCACTTCGCTCGTGCTTCAGCGAGCCATCGCGCTCGTCGGCGCGGATTACGGAGCGCTCGGCGTCTTAGACCCTGCGGGCGGGCGTATCAGCCTCGCCGCGCTCGAAGCCGCGCCGCATGCGGCCACGGATTCCGTGCGCGGGCTGATTGAAGCTCACGGCCAATCGCTAGACATCACGGAATATCCCGCGGTCATCGAAGTGCTCGCGCAAGGCAAGACGATGCGCCTGCTCGATACGGAGCTTCCCTTCCCTCTGCGCTTTATGTTCAATTCCATCCTTGGCGGGCGTGCCGCGCTGGTTGCCCCGGTGCGCGTCGGCGGGCAGACCTTTGGCCTGTTGGGGATGGTCTGGAGCGGCGCGCGCGAAAGTTTTGAGGACCACGAAGTCGCGCTCGTAGAGGGCATCGCGGACCAGATCGGGACGGCGCTTGAACGCGACCAACTCTCCGCGGAAGTGATGCGGCTGCGCTCCGCCCTGCACGAGCGTTACGGCGAGGGACGCATCATCGGCCAGGCCCCGGCGATTCGACGCGCGATAGAACTGGCGCTCAACGTCGCCAACACGCAGACCTCCGTGCTCATAGAGGGTGAATCCGGGACGGGCAAAGAGCTGCTCGCCAACCTGATTCACTACAACTCTGGCCGGGAGGACCAGCCTTACATCAAGCTCAACTGCGGCGCGATTCCCGAAACCCTCCTTGAATCAGAGCTGTTCGGACACGAGAAAGGCTCCTTCACGGGCGCTCATGCTCGGCGTCGCGGGCGCTTTGAAGAGGCAGACGGCGGCACGCTCTTTCTGGATGAGATAGGAGAGATGAGTCCTTCGGCGCAGGTGCGCCTGCTGCGCGTGCTGCAAGACGGCGAGTTTACACGCGTCGGCGGTAGCGAAGTCGTCAAGGCTGATGTGCGCGTGATTGCGGCTTCAAACGTAGACCTCAAGCGCGCCGTAGAGCTTGGCAGCTTCCGCAGCGATCTTTATTATCGCCTCTCAGTCTTCCCGATTCATCTGCCAGCCTTGCGCGAG